>CBDUSG010000431.1:0-3846 GCA_965369575.1 uncultured bacterium
ACGGGAGTAAGGCATTCCGGCAAAGAAGCGAAGGAGTTGTTTCTTCCGAGCGCGGTCGCCAAGGGTCTTGTGCCGAAGGGAATAGGGCTGTACATCGTTCGCAACATCATACAAGGCTGCGGCGGGGACATAGAGGTCAAATCCCGCAAGGGCGAAGGAAACATTTTCAGAATAACGATCCCGCTGGAGACCAATGACCGTTCAGGTGGTGGTCTGAAGTGACAACGACAAAGTCGGTCCTGGCACGCTCACTATTCAATCGGGGCATGAGCAGGAAAATCCTCCTCATCCTGATGGGCGGAGCAACCCTCACCACGGTCTGCACCGGTGTGTTCAGTTATTATCCCGCCCGCGAACTCAGGAAAGAAGGCGCCGGCGCGGCCTTGCAGCAAGGGGCCGAGAAGCTGGCGGCACAGATCGACGCGACACTCGGCGCGGCGCTGGGGCTGGTGAGACAGCTTGCGACCCATCCACAGATCCGGCAGACCGTCGCCGAAGCGGACAAAAAATACGAAAATCTTTCACGAGACGAAATAGACCGGCTGGTTCTCAACGACATCGCTATCTGGAAGGCGTCGAACGAGCCGCAGGCGCAGCTGGATGCGCTTCGCGAAACGGAGGCGGGGAACGTGCTGGCCGCCTTCGCGAATTCGAATCCGAGCTTTCGAACATTGATGGCCGTGGATCGAGAGGGCAAAACCGTTGCGCTGTCGGGAAAAGCAGGCTCTCTTTACCCGCGCAAGGAGGTGAAATGGACCCGCGCAAAGATCACAGGCGAAGGCAGGGTGGCCATTTCCGAACCGTTTTTTTCGGGCAATCCCGTTTCTTCGTCTGTTTTCATCAGCGTGCCGATTTCCCCTGAGGTCTCCGGTGATTTCGCGGGAGAGCTTTACGCCGAATACAGCCTGGACCGCTCCGTCTCCCGCCGCAAGCCCGCCGAACGGGAGATAGTCGGCTTTCTCCTTGCCGGAGCCGACAAGCAATACCTGAATATCCTCGGCCCGCCCGACCTCGCCTCGGCCCGCCCGGTCGGTTTTCGAATGCAGGGCGGCGAATTGTCGTCTGCGAGAAGCGGCCGATTCTCGATGGACATCGACCAGCACGACGTCAGCGCTCTTGCCGGTTTCGCCCGCGTTAGCGGGCCCGGGGCCACGTTGCCGGCAAAATTCGGCGGAAAGACATGGTTCGTCATTGCGGCTGCGCCCTGGAGCCGCATCACGGGGCCCCTTAACTCGCTGTTCTTCAAGACATTCAGCTTCGCCTTGGCCGTGCTCGTTCTTGTCTCTTTCGTCGGGCTCGCGCTCGCCCAACGAATTCTGAGGCCCATACATGCTCTCCAAAAAGGCGTGCAGGAAATCGGCCAGGGCAATCTGGAGCACCGAATAGACGTGCGCAGCGGCGACGAAATCGAGACGCTCGCCTACGAGTTCAACCGGATGGCCGACCGCATGCAGCGCACGCAAGAGCAATTGCAGCGCCGAGGAAAAGAGCTGGAGCAAAGGGTGAACCAGTTGAGAAGGTTGCAGGCGCAGCTTATGCAGTCCGAAAGAATGGCGGCAACGGGCGAACTCGCCGCGCAAATCGCGCACGAGATAAACAACCCGCTCGGCATTATCAAGAACTATGTGGGCATCGCAAAAATGCTTATGCCGGAGGAAGACCACAATCGCGAAAACCTGAAAATCGTGGACCAGGAGATCAATCGAATCGCGGGCATCGTGCGCAGGCTGCTCAAGTTTGCAAAGCCCGGCACCGAGGACATCCAGTCGGTCCAGATGAATCAAATCCTGGAGGAGCTTCTGGCGCTTTTGCGCGGACAGCTCTTCCGACGCAAGATCGAGGTCACCGTCGAACTGGCCAACAACCTGCCTGAAGTCAACACCTCGACCGACCAGATGCGCCAGGTGTTCCTCAACCTGATCAAAAACGCCGAGGACGCCATGCCCGACGGCGGCAAGCTGACCGTGCGCACGCGTTACAGGAAAGGGCTGGTAGAGGTAATCGTCACCGACACCGGATGCGGAATTCCCGCCAAGGACGTAAAGAACATCTTTGAGCCGTTCTTCACAACCAAGGGTGTCAAAGGAACCGGGCTCGGGCTGTCGGTTTCGTACGGGATTGTTAAGAACTACAGCGGCGAAATACAGGTCGAAAGCGATCCGGGAATAGGCACCACTTTCACGATACAGCTTCCAGTCGTGCACGAAAAAGTGTTTCAGGTCATACAATCTCCGTGATGAAAGACGGAAGGGAGAGCCTCTGTGGCGGAAAAAAGCAAGATACTGGTCATCGACGATGAAAAAAGAATGTGCGACAGCATCAAGGTGTTGCTGTCGAATATCGGCTACGAAGTCGACATAGCCGAAAACGGCCGGGCGGGAATAGACAAGCTCAACGCCGGCCGGTACGACCTGGTCATAACCGATCTGATGATGCCGGAGCTCGACGGGTTCGCCGTGATGAAACACATCAAGGAAAACTGTCGGGAAACGCTCGTCATTGTCATCACGGGATATGCATCCGTCGAATCCGCCGTCAGGGCCATACGCAGCGGCGCATACGACTACATACTCAAACCCTTCGATTTCGAAATCATCAAGATATCCGTCGAGCGCGCGTGGGACAAGCTCAAGCTCGAAAAAGAACTGGAAAAAACACGAAAACTCGCGCAAGTGGCCGAACGCGCGATCTCGCTGAACAAAGAAATCAACAATCCCCTGGCTGTCGCCTCCGGCTTCGCGCAGCTGCTGCAAATGAGGCTCAGAGACAGCTCGGACGAAACCACGAAACGCCAGATAGCATCGATCGTCAAGGCATCGGAAAGCATACACCAAATGCGGGCTCAATTCCGAAGGTTCGCTCGAAGCCTGCTCGACGAAAACGCAGAACGGAAAATGGACATCTTCTAGATTTCGGGGGAAAAACGGATGCCAGAAAGCGTAAACGTGCTCATTGTGGATGACGACGAAGCGATCCGACAACTCTTTTGTGATATTATTGGGCTTTTGGGATTTACGCCCGTTGCCGTCGCGGACGGGATGACAGCCCTGCAGCAGCTGAAAACCAACTCCTTCTCCCTCGTGATTCTTGACATGCGCATACCCGAGATGAACGGCCTCGATACCTACAGGGGAATCCGCCAATTCGATTCCACCGTTCCCGTGGTCCTGACGACCGGCTTCGGGATGGACGACAATGTCAAGGAAGCATTGAGCCTGGGCGCCCTCCTATGCCTGGAAAAACCCTTCAATGTGATGCGCGCAATGAGCACCCTGCGCGAAATCATCGAAAAAGAGGCTCCCGGAAAATAGATAAGCTCCCTTCCCGACGCGCCGCCCCCGCCCCCGCGGAACATGTCCCCGACATGAACTGCGGTCACTCGAGCGAAATCAATTCCTCCCGCCTCGCGCCATCCGGCTGGACGCCTGAGATGCACACATGATCCTTGAATCTCCGGCTATGCTTCCCGCCATGGAGCGGCGCGTTCGATGCCCCTCGGACGGAAAATTCCGAGGAATCGGGTCACGGACTTGCGCCGGAGCGCCGCGCGCGAATCGCACCATATCGCCTCCCGCAAGCCGTTTCATATTGAAACGCTTTCTAAAAAATCTCGTGCGGCTCCCATGCGATGCCTGCAGGTAACTATTTGACAGATAGCGACTTAGGAGGCGCGCCATGTTTGGCATCGATATTGCTTAATCTTCTTCTGACATAGTTATCAGTGTCGTGTCAACCGTGTATTGCCGGTCTCAGAGTCCCGCAAGTTGTCCAAGGCAAGGCGCAGACATGCGGGAATATTGAGCATATTTCAAGTGGCTGCAACGCAGCATTGGGCGATTTGCGCAA
>CBDUSG010000432.1:0-3828 GCA_965369575.1 uncultured bacterium
TCGCCGTTTGCGCCTCGGCCTTGCCCGCATGGATTCCTCCGGATACCTGTCCGAGATGCATGTTGTCCCTGTACCAGTCGATCGTCCGAACGAGGCCCTCGTTCAGGTCGACCTTCGGCCTGTAGCCCAAAAGCTTGCCGGCCTTCTGTATGCTCGGTATCCGCAACTCGACGTCGGCGTAATCCTTGCTCACAAACAATATCCCCGAACTCGAGCCCGAGAGGGTCTTGATCTTGTCCGCAAGAGTATGTATGGTGACCGTCCCACGCGGATTGCCGATGTTGAACACGTGCCCGACGGCCTCGGGCTTGACGAGCGTGAGGATTATGCCGTCGACCATGTCGTCGATGTAGCACCATGCGCGTATCTGGTTGCCGTCGCCGTGAATCTCGATCGGCAGGTTTTGCAGCGCGCGCACGGCAAAGGTGTGAATCGCGCCCACGCCGACCTGCCTCGGGCCGAACACGTTGAACGGCCGGATGGATACCGTGGGCAGTCCGGTCTCTTTTCCGTAGTTGTGAACCAGATGCTCGGCGGCCAGTTTGCTGACGGCGTAGGTCCAGCGGGCCTCGCCGACGGTACCGAGCGTGGTCGAGCTCATCTCCTCGGCATGGTACACGTGCGTGCCGAAGACTTCGCTCGTCGAAAAGTCCACGAATCTCTCGACGTCGGCCGCATGGTTGACGACGGCCTCGAGCAGGTTGTACGTGCCAATGAAGTTTATTTTCATAGTCCGAGTGGGCACCTTCAGCACCGTGTCCACCCCGGCGATGGCGGCCATGTGGACCACCATGTCGGGCTCGGCCCTCTTCACCGCCGAGCACAGCTTTTCGTAATCGAGCACGTCGCCGTGAATGAAGAACAGGTTCGGGTGCGTCCAGGCGTCGGAATCCTTCAGGGCGTTGCGATGACCGTTGTCGTAAACGACGATCTTGTTGTGCTCCAACAGCCTGTGCGCCAGGGTCGTGCCAATGAACCCGGCGCCACCGGTCAGAAAGATGGACTTATTTCGGATCTCTTCCATATTGCCGCTCGTTCCTCCCTTGTCAGCCGACAATAGTCGAAAGCTGGAATATGGGCATGAACAGCGCAAGCACCATGCCGCCGACCACGACGCCGAGGAAAAGTATCAGCATCGGCTCGATGAGCGACGTAAGACTCGCGATCGTGGCCTCGACCTGCTGGTCGTAGAACTCGGATATCTTGGTCAGCAGCTCATCGAGCGAGCCCGTTCTCTCGCCGACGTCGATCATGCGTGTGACCATCAGGGGAAACACGCCGCTGCGCGCGAGCGGATCGGAGATGGTGGCGCCCGCCTTGATGCTCGTCTGCGAGCCCTTGATGGCGCGTGCGATCACCTCGTTGCCGATCGTGCGCTCGACTATCTCCAGCGCCGAAAGCACGGGCACGCCGCTGCGCGTCAGCGTGGACATCGTCCGCGCAAACCGCGAAACCGCCACTTTCCTGAAAAGCGGTCCGAAAACCGGGACTTTCAGCTTGACCAGGTCAAACTGAAATCTTCCCATCGGCGTGGAGACATAGTATCTGAAGGCTACGAAGAATGCAATCAGCGCCCCGATAACGATCAGGACATAGTGGCGTATCAGGTTGCTCATCAGTATGAGCATGCGCGTCGGTGCGGGAAGCGTGCTGCCGAGGCCGTCGAAAATGTCTTTGAACTTCGGCACGATGAAAAGCAGGAGGCCGCCCGCTATCAGGACGACGATCACGAGAGCTATGACCGGATAGGTCATTGCGGATTTGACCTCGCGCTTCAGTTTTTCCGTCGCCTCCAGATATTCGGCGAGCTGAAGCAGGATGCCGTCCAGATTGCCGCTGGCCTCGCCCGCGCGCACCATGCTCGAGTACAGCTCGTTGAAGGCCCTGGGATGCTTTTTCAGGGCGTCCGAAAATGTCAGGCCGGCCTCGATGTCCTGGCCTACCTGCGTGAGGACCGCCTTGAAGTTCATATTCTCGGTCTGCTCGACCATGATGTCGATGCCCTGCAGCAGCGGCAGGCCGGAGTTGACCATCGTCGCGAGCGAGCGTGTGAAAAGCACCATCTCATCTGCTCGCACCCTCTTGGCCTTAACCACGCCCGGGATAGCGATCCTGCGCCTGGAGGCCGCTTTCTTGGCGCCCTTGCCGTCGACGATGGAGGTCGGCACGAGGCCCTTATCCCTCAGCTTCTGGGCAAGATCCTGCCTGTTGTTGGCCTCCATCACGCCGGTCGTGCTGTTGCCCGCCTTGTCGCGGGCCGTGTACTGGAACGATGACATTGGATTTTCCTCCCATCCGGCCGAACACAGCCCCGGCCTGACCTAGTTGTTCCTGCTCTTCATGTCGTATTTGTCCAGTTTATATCTTAGCGATCTGGGCGTCAGCTTCAGCAGCCGCGCGGCTCGCGTCTGCGAGTTCACGGCCCTTTCCATGGCCTTCTTGATCAACGACCTCTCGAAGGCCCCCACCCTTTCGTCCAGATCGATTCCATCATCGGGAAGCCCGCACGAAAAACGCTCGTCGACGGGAGCGCCAAAGAATTTGCCCGGCAGATCCTTGGGCGTGATCGTATCGCCGTCACAGAGGGCGGCGCTTCGCTCGATGGCGTTCTCGAGTTCCCTCACGTTGCCGGGCCAATGGTACTGCTCGAGTATCTTCTCGCTTTCCGGCACGAGGATTATCTGCCGCTTTGACCTTTTGCAGAATTTATCGATAAAGTGCCTTGCCAACAGCGGGATGTCATCGGCTCTTTCGCGCAGGGTGGGAACGGTTATCGGAATGACGTTGAGGCGATAATAGAAGTCCTCTCTAAAGCCCCCTTGCGAGACTTTTTCCTCGAGATCCTTGTTCGTGGCCGAGATCAGGCGAACGTCGACGGAAAAGTCGGATGCGCTGCCCAGCGGCCGTATTTTCATTTCATCTAGGACCCTGAGCAGCTTTACCTGCAGCGACATGCTCGTCTCGCCGATCTCGTCCAGAAACAGAGTGCCGCCGTCGGCGACTTTGAAAAGCCCGTCCTTGTGCGATACGGCGCCGGTGAAAGCTCCCTTGACGTGGCCGAACAGCTCGCTCTCGAGCAGGTTCTCGGGTATCCCGCCGCAGTTGACGGCTACGAAGGGCTTGTCGCTCCGTGGACTGTAGTTGTGAAGCGCCCTGGCGACCAGTTCCTTGCCCGTGCCGCTTTCACCGAGGATGAGAACGGTGCTCGACAGCCCCGCGACCTTGTGTATCAGGTTCTTCATCTCATTCATCGAGGCGCTGTTGCCGACAAGATCGTCCAGTCTTCCGAACTTTTTCAGCTCCATCCGAAGCGCCTGATTTTCGGCGCGCAGCTTTTTGCCCTCGAGCGCTTTTCGAACGATCACCTTGAGCTCATCGTTTTTGAAAGGCTTTATGAGGTAGTCCGTCGCTCCCAGCTTCATCGCCTCGACGGCCGAATCCACAGAGCTGTGGGCCGTTATCACGATGGACGGCATGATCCCGTCGGCCTCCTGAGCCTTGCGAAGCACCTTCATTCCGCCGTTCCTGTCATCGCCCAGCCAAAGGTCGGTGATCAAGAGATCCCACAGGCTGCCCTCCAGTTTCTTGGCGGCCTCGTCGAACGAGCCGACGCCGTTGACCTCGTAACCTTGTTTCTCGAGCATTATGGTGAGCAACTCCCTCATGCTGGGCTCGTCTTCGACCACCAAGACGCGAAATCTCTCGTTGGCTTTCATTTAGACGTCTCTAGGCAGCGCAAACATTACGACTGTTCCATGTCCTTCAAAGCTTTCGACATCAATCGATCCTCCGTGCGAAGTGATTATCTTATGGGCAATGGCCATGCCG
>CBDUSG010000433.1:0-3822 GCA_965369575.1 uncultured bacterium
GTCGACATCGATCCCCTCGGCCTCCATGCCCCCGACCGCGAGCTTTCCATACTCATCGTCGCCGAGCATGCCCATGTACTTGGTGGAGAGCCCCAGGCGCTGAATGGTCGCCAGCGCGGTCGAGACCGTCCCGCCGAGCTGCCGGCGATGATCCAGAATCATCACGTTTTCGTCGAGTTTCGGAATGCTCGTGACCGTAGCGTTCAGGTCCACGCACGCAATGCCTACTCCGACAACGTCAACGGCTCCCATGGCTCATGCCCTCCATCAGCGGGTATCAGACGCCTGTCCCTGCATTTCCGGCACACATTTCAGGGCTGCAGAATATCACAAACGCAATGACGCTGCAAGCGAAAGAACCTGGAAAACAGTGTTATTGTAATCCGGCCATATATGGCGCTCGAGTCCGAGACAGCCGAGGCGAGATTCCTCTCCTGCGGCTCGGTATGACGGCAGGGAAAATACAGGATGATTAAAGGGGGCTTTCAGATGCCCCTCTACTGCATGAACTTGAAGACGGCTTTGTAGTAGTTGTCGAAGGCGTAGAGGGCGCCGTAGGTGTCTACGGCGATGCACTCGGGGTTTTTCAGTGGTGTATCCTCGTCGATGGCAAGCGGTATTTCCATGATAAAACGTCCGTCACGGCTGAATTTGGCGACGACTTTACGATCCTTCAGCAGAACATATACGAAGCCCTTCCCGTCGGCGGCCAGGCCGCCCACCTTGCCGAACCGGCCCGGCTCTTTTCCCTTTCCGCCAAGCTTGTTGGTGCGCGTGCCGTCGGGATGGAACTTGTAGACGGCGTATGCGAGCGGGTCGGACACGTATATGTATCCGTCCCCGTCGACGGCGATATCCCGCGGACCCTTTATCTGCTTGTCCTTGCGCGCGTCCGAAGAGGTCAGCGGCACGATCTTCTTGAGCTCGCCCTCTCGCGTGACAATGAACACGGCCTTCCGCTTCGAGTCGAGGATGTAGATGCTGCCGTCGCGTGTCACGTCGATGTCGACCGCGTCCCTGAGGCCGCCGGCGACCTCTTCGCCGACCGGGATAACCTTGGCGAACACGCCGTGGGCGTAAAATTTCTGGATTCTGTTGCCGCCGTCGTCGAACACGTAGCAGTTGCCCTCGCCGTCGACGGAAACCCGCGAGGGATTGACGAACTGCCCCTCGTATTTGCCCCGGGCGCCGAACCTCCCTTTCAGCCACCTGTGACGGTCGAATCTGTTGACCTGCGTAGCAGCGCTGTCGAGCACAAACATCTGGCCGTCGTCAGAGACAGCGATGTCGGGAACCTTGCCGAAGTTCTCCTCGCCGAGGATGCCCCGCAACGTGCCCGACGGGTCATGCTCCCAGATGCTCGCGTTTTCCGTCCCGACAAGGATATAGCCGTCGGATCTGACGGCGATCGAGGTGGCCGGCGGGCCGGCGGAATCCTTGCCCGGAGTCGGCACGATGACGGCCCTCAGCTTGCCGTCGGCCTCGAGTTTCCTGACGCTGCCCGCCGCCGAGTCGAGCACGTAGAGGTTGCCGCTGGGATCGTGGGCGAGGATCTCGCCCGCTGCGCCCGCCATCGGACACTTGTAGCTCGCTCGGAATCGAAATGCACGGTCGAACTCGAGTATCTCGCCCTTGGCGGAATCGAGTACGAAGATGTCGCCGTATCTATTGGTGGTTATCGAGACCGGTTCCATGAGCCGGCCCCTGCCCGTCCCCTGCGGAGCGAACAGCAGAACGAAGCGGCCGCTTTCGTCGATCACCGATACGTGCCCGCCGGCGGAATCGGTCACAAATAAGTCGCCTCCTCCGCTTGACTCGACGTCCGAGGGCGCCTCGAGCAAAAAGCTCTTGCGGCTGGAGGCGTCGAATACGTCGGCGACTCGCTTGCCGGTCCGGTCGAGCTTCTGCAGCGATCTGCGCGAGGCGTCGAGAACGTAAAGCTGGTCGTCGCCGGCAAGAGAGATTCTCGAAGGAGAGAGCCCGGTCGCCGACCTGCCGAAGGTAAGGTCGATTCTGCCAATCTCGACGCCGGTCGGCCCGTTAACCCTCAGCAGGCGGTCCTTTGCGTCGAGCACCCACATGTTGTCGCCGGCGTCCATCTCGATGTCGGTCACTTCGCCGAACTGCCAGTGCGCGCGGGTGTTGCCGCCGACGGCGTAGGCGAGGCTGTACGGGTCGGCCTCACGGATTACCGGTACCTCCATGGCCAGCTTTTTTTGCGTTGTCCCGCCCTTGCCATCGTCCACGGTGACGGTGATATAGTAGATTCCGGAGCGGGCCGGCGCTATCCATTTCATGACGGGCGACGGCCCCTTTGCGCCCAGCAGCGTTCCGCCGGTGATCTCGGCGGAATAGGTGAGCGGGTCTCGCTCGTCGTCCGCGGCCCTGATGAAGATGCTGATCTCGTGTCTCGGCCTCACCATGTTCGATTCGGTCACGATGGAAAGTATCATCGGCGGCGTGTTGGGCAGCCGTCCGACTTCGTCGCCGACTGCGATCGACGGGCCCGAGTATTCCTCAACGATCATCGCTGTGGCCGAGTCGCCCGCGAACGACTCGACGCGGATCTTTCCGATTCGCGCCCAGTTGACCTTGACGGTCACTCCGCCTATCTGGATGGAATCGCGCTTTTGGTATACCCACAGCTCTTCCTCACGCCCGAACTCAGCCCCCGACTCGATTGCAAGACTCACTTCGCCGTTCGTCCTCGCGCTGACTGCGCCGGCGAACGCCTCGGGATGCAGCACCTCGGCATGTGCCGCAATCGGTCCGAAAAGAAGGCTGTACACAAGCGCGCTCAGAACAATGGGAAGATAACAGGAAGCCGAAGGGGCGGCGGCAAGGTTCCGCTTCGAGCGGGAAAGATTCGCGGGCGTCATTCGATCGCGCATATCTTCCAGCCGGTCTCCGGGTTGTGCCGCAGGGTCAGCGTCTGGTTCGCGTTCAACAACTCAGCCGATACGCCTGTTTCGGCGAAATCCGCGTTGATGCTGAAGTGGAGTTCGACGGCCATCTCGCCCGGACCTTTGAGGCTGAGCCTCGGCTCGGAAATCGCCATATCGATGTTGTCGAACTCGCGGAACAGGCTCTCCGCGTTTTTCACCTGATCGGTCGCGAAATCAGCCTCGCTCTCGTCCAGCAGAGAGGCGAGCAGTTCCGCGTTTTCACTATCATACGCGAGCTCATAGGATGAAATCAAGTGCAGTACTTCTTTTTTCAGTATAGACCGTTTGATATGCTTCAGTTTGTTGCGGTATTGGGGCGACTCCGGATCGAGCGCCATGGCGCGGTCATATGCGGCGGCCGCCCGGGCGAGATCGCCTCGTTTGGCATGTCTGTCTCCCGCGGCGACGCTCTGTGCTGCCGCGAACCGGGGTGTCATCTCCAAAGAGGCCTCTACTATGCCTGTCGAGCCCTCTTCGCACATGACGGCCTGGCGGTATGGCCTGTATCCTCTCTTGCGTAGCGCGATTTCATATTCGCCGACCGGGAGCCTGTGCAGCACGAGCGGCGTCACGCCCTTTTTTACGCCGCCGAGCAGCACGTCGGCGCCCTCGGGATTTGAGCTTATTCTCAGGCCGCCGAACTTCGGTTTCTCGACCATATTGAGCGATATTCGCAGGCTCTCGTCTGGCAGGAGCGTGACCTTTTTTTGCAGCGGCTCGTAGCCGTCGAGCACCAGTTCTATGGTGTAATCGGCCGCACGCGCGTCGGGCATCTCCATCCTGGTCGTGCCCTTTTTCTTGCCGTTCAGATACACGACCGCACCGGACGGCTCGGAGTCTATCACGAGCGAGCCCATGGGTGTCAGCGCTTTTTTTG
>CBDUSG010000434.1:0-3790 GCA_965369575.1 uncultured bacterium
ATTTCGAGCGAATGCAACACAGCAGATGACCGCCTGTCGACTCGCCCGAAGGGAGTCCCGCAAATCGCCCAATGCTGCGTTGCAACCACTTGAAATATGCTCAATATTCCTGTGTGGCTGCGCCTTGCCTTGGACAACTTGCGGGACTCTGATATCGACAGTATACGGTAGACACGACACCAGAGCAACCATATCAAATAATGGCGCGAAGTCGGGAATGTGGCAAGCTTGCCCAACCATCACGCGCCATCGAGCCATTGTTCCTTCGATGGATGCCTGAATTCGGGATTGTGAAGCAGATCGATAGTTAGCGCAGCGGACCACGAAAAGTCGCGCCCCCCGAGCGCCCTGCCGCTGTCGGGCCGATAGAACTCCCAAAACCCGTTCTCCCACATCAGCGCAAGCAGTCCCTCGAAGCAGGCGTCCGCCCTCTCGGTTTGTCCCCTGCGGTAAAGGCCGAGCGTGATCAGCCAATTCACATTGACCCACATCGGCCCTCGCCAGTACGTAACGGCCGAGTAGTCGCCGGCCAGCACATCGCTCGACGGCACGAGCGGGCTGTCGCAGTTGCATTTGCCGCAGAAATTGGCATGACTCAGCCAATCCAGCGTACTCTCGACTTGCTGATCCGAGAGAAAATCAAGCGCGAGCGGCAGGAAACACATGACCGTCCGCCTCTTGATCGGTCTGCCGGCGCGCATGTCGTACGGATAAAACAGCCCATCGTGTTCGTCGCGGAGATATTCCTCGAATCCCGATCTTGCCCTCTGCATCCATTCCTCTATTTCCCCTGTGTCCTCACCGATACGGTCTCCTATCTCTTTCAGCGCCGCATTGGAAAGATAAAGCATTGTGCTGCTGGTGGGGTCCTTTACAAGAAAGTCGGTCTCCGCGTAAATCGCATCGTCGCGATAACCGACACTCTTGAACTGCTCGCAGAGGTGAACATAGCGATCATAGGTCTCCTGCGTCGGCCGCTCATTCGGATCGTCCACGTGGTCGAGGTCCTTGCGCTTATATGGCGGCAGGTCGCGCGGCTCGATCCGGCTCATAGGCTCGTCCCAGGCAGGCGAGTTGTCCAGGCCGCTTTCCCACGGATGAACGATCGAGACAAGCCCCGAGCCCTCCGGATCGCGAGCGGTCATCAGATAGCGATGGAAGGCGATCATTTCGGGAAAAAACTCGCGCATCACGCCCTCGATGTCTGTAACGCGGTTGTCGGAGACGCAGTCGCCCGAATTGCGAGCCAGCGTGAGCAGCGCCAGCGGCGAGACCGAAGGCTGCGTTATTCCGCTCGTCGGCAGGTCGCGAGGAGCGGCGTCGGTCAGCTCGCGGACGTTCCAGTAAGGCGGATCCGGCCAATATGTGCGCACTTGCGGATCGAAAAGAATGTGCGGGATCATACCGGTGCTCCATTGTCCCCGGTGCAAACGGCGCAGCTCGCGGATCGATCGCTCGGGACGCGAGTGCGACAAGCCAATGGCGATAAAGCCGCTGTCCCAAAGCCACTGGTGCGGATAGAGCCCGAAGGCGGGGATCGTGTGTGTGCCGTGCCAGTTGCGCGCGAGCACGCCCTCGGCGTGCGCCTCCAACTGGTCGGCATGCACGAGCACGCTGCGGTCGGGCAGGCGGCATTGCACGGGCCGGTCAAACATCGTCGCCTCCACCGATCGGTCCGCCGAGCCCCCTGAGCGCTTTCATAAAACGCGCGAGCCGTCCTCTGAAGAGCGTTCTCGTATAATAGAGGTTGGCTGCTCGCCTCACGGCCTGCCCGTGCGACGGATAAAGATGGACGGCGCCGGAAATGCGTGTGATCGGGATGTTGTGCGCCATCAACATCACATACTCATGCAACAAGTCGGAAGCGCGATGCCCGATGATGCTCGCCCCAAGCAGTTTCCTCCCCGAGCACACGAGCTTGATGAGGCCGTATTCGTGGCCGTCTATTATGTGGCGATCCGATTTTTCGAGAGGATAGCGGTAGACCTGCATGTCACGGCCGGCCTCGCGCGCCTCGGACTCGGTCAGCCCGACGCGCGCGACCTCGGGCTCGGAGTATGTGCAGTGGGGCGCGGCCGAGTAGTGCGCCCGGCGAGGAATGCCGTACAGCGCATTCGGGACAACCACCGACGCCTCGTATTCGGCCACGTGCGTGTACATTTCGCCCCCCGTGACGTCGCCCAACGCGTAAATATGCTTTTGGCTCGTGCGCATCCGACTGTCGACTCTGATATATCCGTCGGAATCCGTCTCGATGCCGGCGGCCTCGAGGCCGAGCCCTGCGGTAACGGGGCGGCGTCCGGCGCCGACAAGCAGTTCCTCGCCCTTTGCGACGGATTCCCTGCCGCCCGGCCCCGAGACATGCACGCGCTTGAGACCGTTCTTGTCGATGTCGGCCCTGATTCCCTTGTGTCGCGTGAGGATGCGCACACCGTCGGCGGCCAGCTCGCGCTCGAGCAATTGGGAGACCTCGACGTCCTCCTTGCCGAGGCAGTATTCATCGCGCTCGAGGAGCGTAGTCTGGCAACCCATCCACTGAAACGCCTGCGCCATCTCGACTCCGATCGGCCCGCCGCCGAGCACCACCATCGAGCGCGGCAGATGCTGCAGATCGAATATCGTAAGATTGGTTTGATAGCCGACATCGTCAAGGCCGGGGATATCGGGCCGCAGCGGCCCGCTGCCGGTCGCAATCACGAACTTGCGGCCCCGCAGCGAAGCGCCATCCAGGACAAACGTGTCCGGGTCCTCGAATGAGCCGGCGCCGAATAAGACCTCGACTCCCATCCTGCGAAAACGCTCGGGCGAGTCGTGCTCGCCGAGCCTGCCTATTACCTCATGCACTCGCTCCATCACGCGTTCGTAGTCAACGCGGATGTTGTCGGTCAGCACGCCGAAGCGGCCCGCCTGGCGCGTCTCGTAGCTGGAGGTCGCCGCGCGTATAAGCGCCTTGGAAGGCACGCAGCCGTGGTACAGGCAGTCACCGCCGAGCTTTCTCTTTTCGACAAGCGCTACCGACGCGCCGAGCTGTGCGGCCGCACTCGCAACACTGAGGCCTCCGACGCCTCCGCCGATGACCACAAGATCATACCGCTCTTTCGCATTCATCGAGGTATCCCTATCCACATCTTCAGATCGGGCTCGCGGATCATATGCCGTTACACAACGTTTGCTCTTTCTTATTGATAATACTGGCTTAATTAACCGATATTCGCCAATTGTCGGGAGGAATATATTGGAAAACGGGGGACAGCGACCCAAAGGACATCAGTAGGACATGCGAATGCCGGGCCGGACTCAATCAGTCCGTCGCCTCGGCCTCTTTGCGCTCGCGGATCAGCCGGCGAATCTCCTCGTGCTTGCGCTTGGTGATGGGAAATGCGAGAAAGGCGGCCGCGGCCGCGAACAGGAAGAAGGCGGATATCGGCCCGAACAGTATCCGCAGGCCTAGCAGCGTTTTATCGGTCTGAGCGGGCAATTCGGCGTCGAAGCCGATTCCCTCGAGGGACAGCCCAAGAAATGCGACCGCGAGGCCGATGCCGGATTTGTATACGAATGTCCATACACCGGCATAAACGCCTTCGCGCCTCTTTCCGGTGTGGAATTCGTCCCATTCGATTATGTCGGGCTGAATTGTGCCGGCCAGGACCCAGAGGCCCACGTTGAAGAAGCCGGCAGCAAACATGATGGCCTTGATGGCGGTGAATGCGTCTCGAGCCACGAACATAATCGAGGACAGCAGGCATCCATAGCCCGCCAGCCCGAAAATATAGGCCATTTTCTTTCCCAT
>CBDUSG010000435.1:0-3784 GCA_965369575.1 uncultured bacterium
CCGTGGCCATGGGCGAGCGCAGCACCCTGCCGACGTGGTTGTCGATTCCTTGAATTTTCACTTTGGCGAGTTGGCCGTAGTCGCTGTGGCATTTCCCGCACGTGCGGTCGATTACCCGCAGGTCGCCCGGGTTGGCTATCAGTCCCGCATGCGCCTCGAATTTCGTGGCGGCCGAGGGCCAGCCGTAATGGCAGACGTCGCACTTTTTGTCGGCGCCCCAAGCCGCAGCCATCTTCTGATTGATAACCTCGATCCCATCGTGGCATCCGAGACAACCCTTCCCTTGCGGCGCGGCTTCCTTTTGCCCGATCGCGGAGTCGGCGTGAAAAACCATGAGCAGTCCCAAAATATACGCCGGTACGACAGACACCGCCGCTTTCGCGTGCTTTGACAGGTTTTGAAGCATGTGCGGATTCCCGTGTTCGGGGCAGGCCGCGCTCATTATCGTTGAAGGAACGGCGCCGGCGGGGCCGCCGCCTCGCGGCCGATGGTTAATGCGGGCTTGAGCTGCTCGCCAGATTTTTGGCCGTTTTTTCCTGGTAACTCATCCATTCGGAGAACCGCTGCTCGATGACTTCGTAGTCGTGCTCGGAATCGATATCGAGCGTTGCGCCCCCGAGCGAGGTGTAGGCAAGCGTGAAACGTGTTTTCATCAGCCTGGAAATGCATCCGATGACCGACTCCACGGGCGTTCGCCTGCGCGCCAGGTCCCTCATAGAACCCAGGGCGAGCCTGTCAAGCGTCAGCGAGAGCTGCATCAGAAGAAAATACCCGAGCGTGCCCCAGCCGCCCTCTTCCCTGGTCAGCAGCACCCACGCGAGACGCGCCATGTTTCCAAAATCTTTTTGATAACGCACGTCATACAGCGTTTGTACATAATGTCGGTTTATGACCTTGAACGGGCGAAGCATATGCATATTGTTCTGCCTGATGTTCCCTTCCCTGAAATGCAAATAGGCCAGATGGATGCCGGGCATGTCGCCCGTCGGGTAGTAGTGCTCCAGATTCTTCTCCAGCGTCACGCCGAGCACGTAGTCGTAGCTCTCCATGTCACAGCGCGATACAAATTCGTCGACCTCGGCGCTCGTCAGGAGCGGCATGTCCCCGGCTATGCACAAGACGAAGCTGTCGGCCTCCGGCCCTCGAGCGATGGCTTCTTCGGATTCACCGCGCCTGTGGGCGGGAAGTGTCTCGAGAAAAGTGTGCCAGCCGTTTTCATAAAGATTGGCGCGCTGGTCGAATATATGGATCGGCTTGTCGATATCGCAGCCGTCGCCCGAGAGGACTTCTTCGAGTCTGTCCCTGGGGCCGACGACGTAAATCTCGGCGACGCTCTTCGATTTGTCCAGCGCCGAAATGACGCGCGCCACGATGGGAACGCCCGCAATTTCCAGAAACGCCTTGTTTTTTCCGAAAACGGGATGGCTCTTTCCCCTGTCGCCGGCCAGCACGACCGCTGCCAACTTCCCGTCATCGCTCATGGATTTGTCCCATCCCGCAAGATGCGCCCCGGTTGTTTTGCCGTCGAAGCCCAAAGACAGCGCATATTATACATTGCCGCGCTGTCCCATGCAACCAGGAGTCCGGTTTCGGACGCGCCGGATGGACGCCGATCAACGGGCCGATGCCGCCTCGCTTGAAAAGCGCCCGCGCGCTCTGTTATTATCCGCGCATGGCCCGAACCGAGATCGTATTGAAGGCCGAGGATATGGATGCGAAAGCCGCCCGCGGAAAGGTCTGCGTCGTAATCGACGTGCTGCGCGCCAGCACGACGATCGTCGCCGCGCTGGCGGCCGGATGCCCGGAGATAATCCCGGTCCGGACTCCCGAGCAGGCCCGTGAAACGGCTCGAAGGCGCGGATGCCTGCTCGGTGGCGAGAGGGGCGGCCAAAGGCTCGAGGGTTTCGACTTCGGCAACTCGCCGCTCGAGTATACGCGGGAGAAGATCGGGGGGCGCCCGATAGCGTTCACCACGACCAACGGCACGCGCGCCATGGAGGAGTGCGCTGCGGCCGAAACGCTCGTGGTGGCCTGTTTCCTGAACGGCGGCGCGGTCGCCGGATTGCTGAAGGGCCGCGCGCGTGACACGCTCATAGTGTGCGCGGGCACGCAGGGCGAGCCGAGCATAGAGGACACGGTCTGCGGCGGGATGCTGATCGCCGCGTTCGGCGCCCGCGTCGGCTCCGAGGTCGGCTCCGAGGAGGCAGAGGCCGTTTCGCTCTGGAACCGGCACAGGCAAGACCTCGCCGCGATGATGAAAGAGGCGAGCCCGCATGGGCGAAGACTCGTGAGCCAGGGATTCGGAGCCGATATAGACTTCGCCGCGGGACTGAATAAATTTGATGTCGTGCCCGTCCGTGAAGGAGAGGCAATAGTGAGGAAGAAGCCGTGAGCGAGAGGATAGAATTCAGGAAAAAGCGCAGGATCGCGCCCAGCCGGACGCCGGGCATTGCGGCGGTCGGTTTCATAGCGTTTGCGGGCCTTCTTGCGTTTTCGCTCTCGCGACTGCCCCCGGGCGTCTCGCTGCGCGTCGGCCCGGAAAACGTCGACGCAGCCACGCCTTCGGCCGGCGAATCGATCTCGGCCTCGCGCGACAACGCCATCGTCAGGGCCGCCGAGAGGGTCAGCCCGAGCGTTGTCAGCATCGGCGTGGTCGCCACGCGGATCGTGCGCGGCCACAACCCGCGGTACGACGAGTTTTTCGACTCGTTTTTCCGCGATTTCCTGCCGCCGACATACTACAGGCGTCGCGAGGCGATCCCCAATATCGGCTCCGGCGTGATCGTATCGAACGAGGGCTACGTCGTCACCAACCACCACGTCATACAGGGGGCGGAAAAGATCAATGTCGTTCTGCCCGACGGCCGCAAGCTCTCGGGTGAGCTTGCGGGTGTGCACGAGGCTTCGGATATCGCGATCGTCAAGATCGGGGGCGACGAGCTTCCATACGCCCCGCTGGGAGATTCCGAGAGCCTGGTAGTCGGCGAGTGGGCCATCGCCATCGGCAACCCGTTCGGCAACCTGATCGAAGACGCGCAGCCGTCGGTCACCGTCGGCGTGATAAGCGCACGCAAGCGGTCGTTCAAGTCGAGCGGCGGCGGGCACGTCTACGACGACATGATCCAGACGGACGCCGCGATCAACCCGGGCAACAGCGGCGGGCCGCTGGTAAACGCGGCCGGCGAGGTCGTCGGCATCAATACGTTCATATTCTCGCGCAGCGGCGGCTCGCTGGGGATGGGATTCGCAATTCCGATCAACAGGGTGAAGAGAATCCTCGGCGAAGTGAAAGAGCACGGCCGCGTTCGCGATGTATGGCTGGGATTCAAGGTGTTCGGCGTCAACGAGAACACCGCCCGCGCGCTGGGACTGCCGGCCGGGGGCGCGATCGTGGACATGGTGGAAAAGAACAGCCCGGCCGATCGGGCCGGCCTGCGGCCCGGCGACGTGATAGCCCGTGTGAACTCGCGAGCCGTCAATGATGTCGGCGGCGCCTTCAGCGCTTTCGGCAGCGTGCTCGTCGGCGAGACCTTCACGATAGACGTGCTTCGCAGGGACGGAGAGCTGCGGCTCACACTCGTCGCCGCCGAGGCCGAGTGACGGCAGCCCGCCCATTGAGGATGCTCCCGAACCGCAAGGTGTCCGCGAGGCCGAATTGTTTCGGCCAAAACTCGATTATTCAAGCCGAATCTGATAGACTATCTAACCGCATGCATCGGTCATGCGGCAAGCAACGAAAAATATCCGTGAAAAATATCCGTCGATGAGAAGGGACGCCTCAGCC
>CBDUSG010000436.1:0-3776 GCA_965369575.1 uncultured bacterium
CGCGAACGTGACCGAGTCGCCGAAGAAAGCGGCGAGGCCCCACCCTGCCGCGAACAACAGCATCATCGCCCATACGGGTATTCCATCACTCTGTGAGTCAGGGGCGGTTCGAGGAAACAGAAGGCCAATGCCTGCTACGGCGACGGAAGCGCCCAGCAACACTCCGATCGCCGACACCGGAAACTTCAGCAACCCGCCGACCGAGGTCGGCTCCCCTGACCTGCCGCCGACTTGGTTCAGCCAGTCCAGTATACTGCGGTGCGATGCCTTATCGAACGCAATACTGACATGGTTGGTCCCGGGCATGATCTGCGCCCTTCTCGCGGTTCCCTGCAGGATGTCTCCGTATGTTCTGTCAAATTCCGGACGTCGGAGGTTCGTCCCGCTCATCAGCGCATAGCTCGTCTGCCTCTTGACGTTTGTAAAATCGTTTTCTGCGACCAGCATCAGAACATTCGAGGGCCGCTCGGCATCCATTTCCGCTGAAATCGTAGAGAGCAGAACGACGCCGTCGATCGAATGAATCTTGCGCCCCGTCTGCACGGCATACCGCGTTCCCTCGCTGTGACCCATCACGAAATGCGGAAGATCGGGCCGAGCCTCGAAAAATGGGCGCGCGGCCGCCAGAGTTTCGGCGCCGTGCGATTTGTAGGACATGGGGACCTTCGAATTCGGCGAACCCGAAGCAGCCGCGAGCCGGACGGCATAGCCCGAGCGCAAAAGGGAGACGGCAAGAGGAAAATAAACTTGGGCGCCCGCGGCGAATCCGCCATAGATGACGACCCTGCCAACCTCGGACCCACCCGGTCGAGCGTCGTAGCACGGGATGTCGTAGTCAAGATCGTCCGAGGAAATGGAGCGCCATGCCCCACGATAACGGATAAGTTCCCAGCTTCCCAGCAGATGACATCCCAGCGTCAATGCCAGGCCCGCGGCAAACAATGCCGAACCGATTTTGCGTTTTCGACTGGAACCATCGGACATGAAAAAAAGGATGCTTTCGGTTTGCCGTCCGTACCGAGCGCATGCGGTCGGAGAACGATTGCGTCGCTTTGTTTATTTCATTCTTATTCGCCGGTCACCCCATAATATTGCGAATATGATATCCGATAATCGTTGATATTTCAAGACGACAGGGCCATCCCGACTCTAAAATCGGCAGTCGGTTTTCAGGCAGTGGTTCTGTTGACATCAACATGGAGCGCCTGTATACTTGCAATGCGATACGACCTCGCGAAGACCAGAGCAGCGAAATCAAGCTGAAGAAATAGGGAAGACGATCATATGGCTAATGCTGATTTTTCATTCTTCCAGGACATAATTCAAAACCGCCACGAGCGCGCGAAGGAATATTCGCGGGACAGAAGGCTGATAGGCTATTTTTGCGATTTCGTGCCCGAGGAACTCCTGCATGCCGCGGGTTTCGCTCCCGTACGGATCACGGGCACGCGCGGGCCGATCTCGCTTGCCGACAAGCACCTGCAGTCAAACGTGTGCTCGTTCGCGCGAAGCTGTCTCGAACTCGTGCTCAACGGCACTTACGCCTACCTCTCCGGCGTGGTCATCCCGCATTCGTGCGACGTCATCACCAAGATGAACGACCTGTGGGCCTATCGCGTCGATGCCCCCGAGTTCTGTCATTACCTGTGGTACCCGCACAAGGCGCGCGACCCGAACGCTCGGTCCGCATTCATCGATGAACTCAGGCGCCTCAAGGCCGGCCTCGAGGAATTCACGGGCTCCGAAATCTCGGATGAATCGCTGCGGACGTCGATCAGCCTCTATAACAAGAATCGAACGCTGCTCGCAAAGGCGTATGACCTCCGAAAAGACGACGCGCCTCTTCTGAGCGGAACCGAGGCGCTCTCGCTCACGCTCTCATCGATGCTGGCGCCGAAGGAGGAACACACCAAGCGCCTCGGGGAATTGTTAAGCTCGCTTGACGGCGAAGGCTCACCGGCGAAGGAGCGTCCGCGCATACTCGTTTCGGCGAGCGTGCTCGACGATGAGGACTTGATCGCGTCCATCGAAGAGCTGGGCGCGACCGTCGTATGCGACGACGTCTGCACCGGCATCCGTTATTTCTGGGGCGAGGTCTCAGAGCGCGGCGACCCGATCGAGGCGATAGCCGACAGGTACCTGCAAAAAATCCCGTGCCCTCGCACGTTCGAGTCCGGCGCGCGGATAGATTTCCTCATGAAGAACGTCGCGGACTACGGCGTGCAGGGCGTCATAATGTACATATTGCGGTGCTGCGACGCCCATTTGTTCGAGATGCCCGGCCTGCAGGAAAAGCTCAAGACCGCGGGCACGCCCGTGCTCTATCTGCAGGGCGATCATTCGGCCCCGATTTCCGAAGAAACGCGCAACCGCATCTCGGCGTTTGTCGAGATGCTTGGAGGCTGACCATGGGCAGGCGCATGCAGGCGAAAAAACACCTCGAGACCACGAAAGAGGCGTCGGCGATGATCAAGAAATACTACGCCGACCAACAGGAAAAGCAGGCGAAAGACGGGCAGCCGGTCGCATGGTGCTGCGTCGGCGTGCCAAAAGACATACTACAGGCGATGGACATCCTCGCCTTTTACCCCGAGCAGTACGCGACCGTGTGCGCGTCGCGAAATGCGTCGGAAAGATTCATCAAGCCGGCCGAGGCGGCCGGCTTTGCGAAGGAACTGTGCGGGTACGCGCGCGTCGTGACCGGATTCATAATGGAAGGCCTGCCCGATGACGCCCCGATGGGCGGGATGCCGCGGCCGGATTTTCTGCTTATCACGAGCATCGTGTGCGACACGCGCATCAAGTGGTTCGAGATCATGGCCGAGATGCTCGGAGTGCCGGTGCATCTGATGGAAGTGCCGCAGATGCCGCCCGCAGGCCGCAAGGGGCCCGTGGGAAGCACGGTCGCGACGGATCGCGCGGGCATCCAGATAGGCCGTGAGGACGCGCCGCATCTCGAAGGCTATGCGATGGCCGAGTATCAGGCGCTGATACAGTTCCTCGAAGAGCAGACCGGCCGCAAGCTCGATGCGGAAAAGCTCTTCGACATCCAGCGGGCGTCCAAGAAAGTGGGCAGGCTCAGGCGCGAGATCAACGAGTACCGCAAGCATATTCCGACTCCGATGGGCGCCGGCGACGCGTTCACGGCGATGTTCCCCGGCATGTACATGCCCGGCACGAAGGAAGCCGACGAGTTCTACGAAAAGCTGCGCGACGAGGTGAAGGACCGGATCGACAACAAGATAGGAATCGTCGATCCCGAGAAGTTCCGCCTCGCATGGAGCGGAATCCCGTTCTGGTACAATCTCGGCCTGATAAACTACTTCGAGGAATCGGGAGGCGTGGTCGTCATCGACACGCAATACGGCTCGGCCGCGACGACAATCAATGAAGAGACACGCCAGCCGGAACGGTGGGGCATGAACGGCATGGTGGCCTCGGTCATTCGCGCGGTCGTCGACTATCGACTGGACGGAGTCGTGCTCTCGTACACCCCCACCTGCCGCGCCCTGTATGTGAACCAGCTCGAGATCAAGAATGCGCTCGAGGAAGAACTCGGAGTGCCATCGCTCCTGCTCGAAAGCGACATGGTCGATCCCTCGAGCTTCAATGAAGGCCAGGCCATGACGCGCATCGACGCATTCATCGAAATCGTCGCCGAAAAGGCCAAACAACGCGACTGGCTCAGCTAGCGGCGAGTCGCCGCAGACATGAGATGCTGCGCATCTCTTTCCTGAAGGGCGTTGACGGCTTAATCCGTTTCTGTTCAAGAGAAC
>CBDUSG010000437.1:0-3776 GCA_965369575.1 uncultured bacterium
GTTCACTTAACGGAAGCTAGGGGACAGTCCCCGGGGGCACGCCTTTTCGGATAAAGAGAGTGAAGTACTTCGTGCTCCCCTTAGTTATATCAGCATGTTAGGTCATATGGCTGGGCTCCCAGTCATAATTATACCACGTCAAATCGTTCGCGTCAAGCAGCCTGTAGCTTGCCCGCGAATGTTCCAGGCATTCGGATGAAGAGCGTTTCGGGCGCAATTCGTGTTCGACGGCAGGCGGATGAGCCCCTGCCGAGCCCGAAAAGACCTTGTGGAGGGTCCCGAAAGCATGATAGAGTCATCGAACATGCCCGCCTGGTTGTGTGAAGCGCGTTCATCCACGAAATTCCGACTGGACGAAATCGGAAACTTCAGGGAGGATCCTTCGACAAGCCCGATGCATATGGAGACAATCGGCCGCAAGGGCGCCCCCGGGCGGGAACAGAGACAGAGCCGAAAACCATTGATGGAGGCAAAGATATGAGCGAGCACGAGACAATCTTATATGAAGTTCGCGACGAGGTGGGGCTGTTGACCCTGAATCGTCCTGAAAGAGTGAACGCAATCAACGAGACCATGATACAGGAGCTTGAGGAGTTCTGGGCCGCCCGCCGTCATGACACCGACACACGTGTGATCGTTCTCTCGGGAGCGGGTGAAAAGGGATTCTGCTCGGGGATCGACCTCAAAGACACCCTTTCCACTCTGACCGAGGCCGACATTATTACCATGTACAAGTTGCAGGCGCGCATCTCGCGCCTGATCCTCGCGATGCGGCAGGCGCCGCAGCCGGTCATAGGCGCGATCCACGGGGCGGCCGTGGGCGGAGGGCTGAGCTTCGCCGTGGGCTGCTGCATTCGGGTTATCTCTCCCGATACGCGGTTTGGCGCCGCCTACATCAACGTCGGCCTGGGCGGGGCCGACTGCGGCTCGAGCTATTTTCTTCCGCGACTGATCGGCGCGGGCCGGGCCTACGAGTTCATGTTGACCGGCGATTTCATGGACGCCGAGACGGCGCTCGGCCTTGGGATGGTGAGCCGGATCGTTTCGCGCGAGAAACTTCTAGATGAAGCGCTCGAGCTGGCCGCGAAAATGTGTCGAAAGAATCCGCTGGGGTTGAGGCTGACCAAGGAGGCGATTAACTCCAATCTGGACGCCGCCGGCCTCGAGCAGGCCCTGAACGTAGAGGATCGCAACCAGGCGCTCTGCATGGCCACCATGCGCTACGAGGGCCAGACGCCGGATACGCGATGAAGCTTCGATGGAGCTTCAACGATAGCCGGCCGAGCCCCCGCGCGAACGTCCAGGACGTTTCCTTCCGGGCGGCGGCTGCGGAAAATTTTCAGGAACTTGCGGAATGTCAGCCCTGCCACCTCACTACTTTGGAGGATTTTTCGTAGTACCGTGCCCGCATGTACATGTTGTTGTTGGCGCGAATTCGATGGCAGAGGATTCCGATAATGTTCTTCAAAAAACGTTTGGGCAGCTTCTTATCGATTAATTTGTTCAGGACGTCCCCGTCCAGCGCGAGAAGCTGCGACGGCTCTTTGACGATGGCATGGGCCGAACGAGTATGTACTCTCTCAAACATCGACATCTCTCCGAAAAATTCACCCGGACCCAACTCGGCGAGAATTTTCCTGTAATTATCGTATTCGTCCACGATCTGAATCTTTCCTTTCAGAACCAGAAACACGTCTTTGCCCGTGGTCCCCTTCCGAAACAGCGTCTTCTCCGCCGGAATGGAACGAATGACGCCTGCTTCGGCGATTCGATCGATTTCCGATCTTGTCAGTCCCCTGAAAATCTCGAAGCTATCCAATGAATACTTCTCTGCGAGATCGGGCGCCGGTTTCGCCTTTTTCTTTTGTGCCGTCGATTGCATTTGCAGCGCCCCACTTTCTTTCTATTTCGCCTGATTATCCGTCAATTTAATTTCATTATAACAAGATAACAAGGACTATGCCAACGGAAGCAAGAGGACCATGCCGTGAGAAGTTTGCACGCTAAATACCCGTGAGCCGGCGGCTTACGAAATGATGCCGTCGCACGCGTCGGGAACGGAAAATCGCCGCGAGAATGGAGTGGCGCCCCATGCTGCGACATAGCTTCGCTTTTTGCGGCATCAGACTGAGACATCTCGCGCGGGCGAAGGCGCCCGGGCTTATGGCAAGAAAGTTGCAAAAGTCTGTTTCTCCCGAGATAGTCATCGTCAGGAGCGAGGACGCCGCCCGCGTTTTCCTCATCGTCCCCGTCGTCCTCATCCGATCGGGCGAGTTCGCGCGCGGATTCTCGAGTAATTCCTTTTGGCGATCACTCACTCGAATAAAGCGCTCGAAAGCAGGGATCGACCTGGGGCATTATAATGGAAATAACATTGCGGGAAGATTATGGCCCGGCGTATTTCGTGCGGGGACCTTGACGCGTCGGTCTCGTATTTCGAGGATTCGAGGAGTCGAGGGCGCGCCTGCCGCCGTCCGTTACAGCTCCTCGATCATGCGGGACTCTCCGAGGTTGAGCGCCAGTATGATGTTGAAGAAGGCCAGCGCCATCATCACGAGAAGGAACGGGGTCATCGAGCCTGAGTCCGTTCTGAACATGTCCATGCCGAAGATGAAGATGATCCCCGATATCTGACCCGCCAAAGTGAGCAGACCCTGCGAGGTCGCCTCAGGGGCGGGATATGTAATCTCAGCGCTGTACTGGTATATGACCGGCCCTCCGCTCAAGAAGAAAAAGCCCATGATAAATCCTGAGGCCAGCAGAAGGGCATAGCTGGTTGCAAAGGTCAGACCGACCAATCCCGGCAGCGTTATCAGCACGCAGAGAAATATGAATATCTTTCGCTTGCGAAATTTATCCGAAAGCGGCGGGATAACAAAGCACCCGACAATGCCGCCGCCCATGAGCACTGCGCCCAAGGTTCCGGCCTGGACGATGGTAAAACCTCTGGGAGCTATCATCTGTTCGATCCAGGTGGTTATCGCGTTAAATATTCCCAGACCGATGAAGAACAGGATGATGAGCAGTATCATGTCTCGCTGCCGGAATATATGTTTGAGACCTTCAAAGACCGAGGCGCGCTCGAACTCGGCGGCGGGCGGCGTCGGCGGCTTTTCCTTGACGAATATCAGGTAGGAAATTGACAGGATGACGGATGCAACGCCATAGATTCTGAGCATGCCGGGGATTCCGTATTCGATTGCGAGCAGCGGCGTCGCCGCCATGCCGACCATGATCCCTATAAATTGAAAGAGCACCCCTATTCCGACTGCGGTTGCCCGCTCCTCGAGCGGAAACCATTTGGCGGCCAGCGTGGTTACGGAATTCAGGATCAATGGCTGGGCAATCGCGATTCCAATCGTGGAGATAAGTATCAGATCGTAATTGTCTCCGAAAAGACCTCGCGTAAGCGCGAACACACCCGTCAGAACAACGCCGAACCCGACTCCCTTTCGGATACCGAATGTATCGATCGCCCACGATGCAGGAATTGAGGCAAAGATGAAGACGATCATGAAAATCATTGCGAGAAAGCCGATTCGCAGCGGGGAGACCCCGTAAAAGGTTGCGGCGTCTCCGGTAATCGGGGCGAACGTAATCCATAAAAGCTGAAGCACCGCCTGATTGAGCGAATAGAAAAACAGCACGACCCACCGGTACCCATAGACTTTGTATGTGGACTCGTTCAATTAGATTCTTCCCCTCTTGATTAGTGTCGTGTCAACCGTGTATTATCGGCCTCAGAGTCCCTTCGGGCGAGTCGATAAGCGGTCATC
>CBDUSG010000438.1:0-3775 GCA_965369575.1 uncultured bacterium
CGGCGGCACGGACACTCACCTGATGCTCATCGACATGACAACGAGGGACCTCACGGGGAAGGAAACGGCCGAAATCCTGGATAGGGCCGGCATCACCGTCAATATGAATACGATACCCTTCGACAAGAACGGCCCCAACGTCACGAGCGGCATCAGGCCCGGAACGCCCGCGGTGTCGACGTGCGGCATGGGCGAAGACGAGATGGTGCAGATCGCCGAGCTGGTCGACGAGGCCGTCGAGGCCCGCTCCGACGAGACGCGCCTGGCCGAGGTGAGAGAAAAAGTGCGCGATCTCTGCGACAGGTTCCCGCCGCCGGGCGAAAGTTGAGCGCCGAGTTCTCGAAATAATATAAAGGAATAGCACTATGACGCGACCGTCATGGGACGAATATTTTCTCGAAATAGCAAGACTTGTCAAGAGCCGATCGACGTGCCTGCGGCGCCAGGTGGGAGCAGTATTCGTGCGGGATAAGCGCGTGCTGGCCACCGGCTACAACGGCGCTCCGAGCGGACTGAAACACTGCGACGAGGTCGGCTGCATCCGCGAGCGCGAGGGCGTGCCGTCGGGCGAGAGGCACGAGCTGTGCCGCGGAATTCATGCCGAGCAAAACGCGATGCTGCAGGCCGCGCAGCATGGAGTCGGCCTGATCGGTTCCATCCTCTATTGCACCACTCAGCCGTGTGTTCTGTGCGCTAAGATGCTGATCAATTCCGGCGTCGAGCGCATCATCGTCCTAGGCGGATATCCCGACGCGCTTTCAAAGGAGATGCTTGACGAGGCCGGTGTCGAATTCGTAATCAAGCACCTGGATCGCGTATGAGTTCGCTCACTCCGAAAGAGATCGTCGCCGCGCTGGACAAGTACATCATCGGCCAGAACGACGCCAAACGCATGGTCGCCATCGCCATGCGCAACCGCTGGCGCCGCCAGCATCTGCCGGACGACCTGCGCGACGAGGTCGCCCCCAAGAACATCATCATGATCGGGCCCACCGGCGTCGGCAAGACAGAGATCGCACGCCGCCTGGCAAAGCTGACCGACGCGCCGTTCCTCAAGGTCGAGGCCTCGAAGTTCACCGAGGTCGGCTACGTCGGCCGCGACGTCGAGTCGATGGTGCGCGAGCTGACCGAGATCGCCGTCAACATGGTGAAATCGGAGCGGACCGCCAAGGTCGAGACCGTCGCCGAGGAGATGGCTGAGGAAAGACTGCTCGACGTCATCCTGCCGCCGCAGTTCAGGCCCACAGGCGGAGCCGACCAGCCGGAAACCTTTTACGGAACCGGCCCGGGCGACACCGTCAGGGCGCCGACGAACACGCGTGAAAAGCTGAGGGAAAAACTGCGCAAGGGCGAGATGGACGAGCGGTACGTCGAGCTGGAGGTCGAGGAAGCGCCGTCGATGCCGCTGCAGATATTCTCGGGCTCGGGCCTCGAGGAGATGGACGTCGGCCTCAAGGGCATGCTCGGCAAGCTTCTCCCGTCGCAGACCAAGAAAAAGAACGTCAAGATAAAAGACGCCCGAAAGATTCTCGTGCAGGAAGAGACGCAGAAGCTGATAGACATGGACGAGGTCGTCTCGAGCGCGCTCGAAAGGGTGCAGGACTCCGGCATAATATTTCTCGATGAGATCGACAAGATAGCCGTCCGCGATCACTCAGGCCACGGACCCGACGTCTCGCGCGAGGGTGTGCAGCGCGACCTGCTGCCGCTCGTCGAGGGAAGCACCGTCATCACCAAGTACGGGCCAGTCAGCACGCGGCACGTTCTGTTCATAGCCGCCGGCGCGTTTCACATGTCGAAGCCGTCCGACCTGATTCCCGAGCTGCAGGGCCGCTTCCCGCTGCGCGTCGAGCTTTCGAGCCTCACGGCCGAGGATTTCGAGCGAATCCTGAAGGAGCCCTTGAACTCGCTGGTGAAACAGTACGTCGGGCTGCTCAAGACCGAAGACATCGAGCTTGTGATAACCGACGACGCCGTCAAAGAGGTCGCCCACAGCGCCGAGCTTGTCAACGAGCAGACCGAGAACATCGGCGCGCGCCGGCTGCATACGATCATGGAGCGCGTGATAGAGGAGATATCGTTCGAGGCGCCGTCCCGCGCCGGAACCGCGATCACCATCGACGCCGCTTACGTTAAACAGCGCCTCGAGGAAATCCTCAAGGACCAGGACCTGAGCCGGTTTATACTCTAGCTCACGGCCATTATGCCCATGCCCACTTACCGCGCAGAAATCACGCTTTGCACGAAGGAGCGCGAGGAGATCGTCGACATCACCGGGCGCGTCGTCGATGCCGTCGCAGAGAGCGGCATAGCGGACGGCATCGCGCTGGTGTTCCCGCACCACACGAGTTCTGCCGTCTACATCAGCGACTCGGACCGCTCGCTCACCGGCGATTTCAGCTCGATCCTGTCCGAACTCGCGCCCGAAGCTCGCGCTTACGCCCACGATTTGACAGACTATAAAAAGAACGCCTACGGCCATATCCGCGCCAGCCTCGCGGGCCATCACATAATCATACCGATCACGGGCGGCAGGCCCGACCTCGGCGTGTATCAGACGATCTATTACGCCGAGTTCGACGGCAAGCGCGAGAAGGAAATCGTCATAAAAATTGTCGGAGAATGATAAATGCGCCGCGTCGCGCGCTTTTCCCGCCGATTCCGCTTTCGGCCCGATTACAGCGGTGTTCACGACCCGCCGCATCGGCAAGGGCGGTCTCAACCACGCGGATTCGAGCGAGGATGCGGGTGACGAACAGGATTACGACTGCGTCCCTCGCAATCGCAAGGCGGTTTTCGACGCGCTCAGTCGCTGCGCGGAGGGGCTCGACCTCGATTCGTTCACGGCCGCGAAACAGGTGCACGGCGCCAACGTCTGCCGCGTGACCGAGGCCGAGCGGGGCAGGGGAGCGCACTCGCACGACGACGCCATTCCGTCTACCGACGCGCTCATCACCGATGTGCCGGGCGTGCCGATCGGCGTGTTCACGGCCGATTGCGTTCCCGTCTTTCTTTTCGATCCCGCGCGGCCCGCCGTCGGCGTCGCGCACGCAGGCTGGCGCGGCACGGCGAAATCCATCGCCCAAAAGACGGCGGAGAAGATGCGCGAAGAATACGGCTCGAATCCCGCCGAGATGTGGGCCGCGATCGGGCCCTCCATCGGCCCCTGCTGTTACGAAGTCGGGCTCGACGTGCACCGCGCGTTCCGGGAAAACTTTCAGTATTCCGCTCCACTGTTCCGCAAGACGTACGAACAGAAATGGCATCTCGACCTCTGGCTCGTCAACCGCCTTCAGCTCGAAGAATTCGGCCTCGGCAAAGACAGAATAATCGAGAGCCGCATCTGCTCGTCGTGCAGCTCGGGCGAATATCACTCCGCGCGCAAGCACGGTCCCACCGCCGGCCGCACCCTGTCGGTAATCGGCATAAAAACAGCCGAGATCGGATAGCCGACTACGTGCGTCCCCTTGCCATGCCCGCTTCGAGCTTGCTATAATGAGCGCCGCATGCGCGATTGCTATTCGAGAGCGAGCGCCGGAGGAGCGCCGCTGATCTATTGTTCTAATATCAAGGAGCGACAATGAATATCGATGACATCAAAACCGTTTTGGTGCTGGGCTCGGGCACGATGGGCTCGCGCATCTCGCTGGCGTGCGCGCTTCACGGTTACAGCGTAGTCGTTTACGACGTGTCGGAGGAGGCGCTGCAGGGGCTCGAGTTCCGCCATCAGTTCATGGGGCAAATGTGGGTCGACGAGGGCAAGACGACCAGCGAG
>CBDUSG010000439.1:0-3774 GCA_965369575.1 uncultured bacterium
AGAGATGCGGAGCATCTCATGTCGGCGGCGACTCGCCGCGGCGAGTCGATAAGCGATCATCTGCTGTGTTGCATTCGCTCGAAATGGCCATTGGCTGGTCTTGGGCTATTCCTGCGCTCATGCGCCTCAAGCTCGATCAGACGCTAACCGCTTCTCGGCTCGCTGAAAACGGCAATACACGGTTGACACGACACTGGTATCTATTTTAAACCCGATCTCCGGAATTGTCAAAAGGCGAATACCGTCCGGGGCATCATCCGGCATTTGCGGAGTGTATCCGGGTAAATGCCTTCCGCCGAAGAAGGCGTCCTCGGGCAGAGAAGATCATGGGATATCGATGGACGGAAACCTGAATCCGCTCAGGGATGTATGAGATCATGAAGAGTCTGCGCGGCGAGCGGGGGCGGATGTTACGGAATCATTTCCGCTCGTCGAAGCTCCTGATGTCGTATTTCTTGAGCATCCGGTAGATGGTCTGCCTGTCGACTTCGGCGGCGCGCGCGGCCTCGGAGATATTTCCCCCGTGCCTGCTGAGGAGTCCTTCGAAGTATTCTCTTTCCATCGGCTCGAGCCAAAGGCGGCGCGCCTCGCGCAGAGGAAGCGAAGAGGGGTCGACGCCGGCTGAGACCTTGATGTCGCGTATATGCTCGGGGAGGTCGACCCCTGAAATGAAGTCGCTCTCGCACATTGACAACGCTCGCTCGATTACATTTTGAAGTTCCCTCACGTTACCGGGCCATTGATAACGCTCGAGGCAGACCATAGTCTCGGGAGAGATTTTCGTCACCGGCCTGATCATGCTCTTGCCGAATTCGTGCAGAAAATGGTTTGCCAAAAGAGGAATGTCTCCCAACCTTTCCCTTAAAGGCGGCAGCTTAACGGAGACGACGTTGAGCCGATAAAAAAGGTCATCGCGAAAATCCTTTTTCGCGACAGCGGCGTCGAGATCGCGGTTGCTGGCGGATATGACGCGGATGTCGATGTCGATCTCCTGCCGTCCCCCGAGGCGGCGCACCTTGTGCTCCTGCAACACGCGCAGCAGCTTGGCCTGAATGGTCGTGGCGAGTTCGCCGATCTCGTCGAGGAACACCGTGCCGTGATTGGCGAACTCGAAAAGGCCGGGTCGCTCGGTGTGAGCCCCTGTGAAGGCTCCTTTTTCGTGGCCGAAGAGCTCGCTCTCGAGCAGTGTCTCCGGGAGAGATGCGCAATCCACCGGCACAAAGCTCTGGTTGAACCGCCTGCTGTTCGCGTGGATGCTGCGGGCTATAAGCTCCTTGCCGGTGCCGCTCTCGCCGGAAATGAGGATGTTCGCCTCGCTCGGGGCGACTTTCCTTATAGTTTCGAACACATCGAGCAGCGGTGCGCTGTTTCCGATGATATTGCCGAATGAATAGGTCTCATGCAGCTGCTGGCGCAGCCTCTTGTTTTCGTCTAAAACCTCTCTGTATTTGGTCGCCTTCTGGAGCGCGACCTCAAGTTCGTCGGCGGAAAAAGGTTTCGGAATGTAGTCGAACGCTCCCTTGCGCACCGCTTCCACCGCCGAGGGGACGGACGCATATGCCGTGAGCACGATGACGGTGACGTCGGGATCTATCTCCTTCGCCGCCTCGAGCAGGGCGATCCCGTCCATTTCCGGCATCCTCAGGTCGGTTAGCAGTATCTGGGGCGATTCGGATCGTATAAGTTCGACCGCGCGGGTGCTGTCGGTCGTGGTGATACAGTCGTACCCAAGCGACCGGAGAAGCCGCTCGCATCCCTCGAGCATGGGGGCTTCGTCATCGACACAGAGCACTTTTATCTTCTGCGCGCTCATTGTTCGCCCCCGATCTTTTCTTCTATGGGCAGCATAATCGTGAAGGTCGTCCCCTCGCCCGGGACGCTCGAGGCCTCCAGTTGGCCGCCGTGATCCTTGACTATTCCGTAACTGATCGACAGGCCCAGGCCCGTGCCCTTTCCGACGTCTTTGGTGGTGAAGAAGGGGTTGAATATCTTTCCCAGCTGTTCCGGGCTGATGCCGGAACCGTTGTCGGTTATCCTTATCCGTATCTTACGGTCCCTATTCGAAGCAATAGAGGTTTCCACGGCGATCCGGCCTTCGTGCGCTATGGCGTCGACGGCGTTGAGGAGAATGTTGACTAAACATTGCTCCAGCTTTCTTATGTCGCCGCGTATCTTCGGAAGGTCCGGCTGGAGATCGGTATCGAAGGCTACGCTCTTGTCGACGGCCTGCATTCGCGCGAAATCGAGCGCTGACGCGAGCGCTTCGTTTATATTCATCGATTCCATCGTCATCGGCGACTCGCGTGAGAACGTGGCAAGATTACGCGTGATTTCGGCTACCCGCCAGGCGGAATCGGCCATGGCCTCGAGGTCGGACTGCAGCGACTCCGGGGTGGCGCCGGCCCGGCTTTCGCGCTTGATGCAGTCGATCCGGTTCACGATGATGCCGATGGGATTGTTGATCTGGTGAGCGACCCCGGCGGCGAGCTGGCCGAGCGAAATGAGTCGTTCCGACTGAACGAGCTGCTCCTCGAGTTTGCGGCGCCGGGTCACGTCGCGCGAAATTTTCACGACTTCTACGACGTCCCCCTTTTCATTTCGGACGGGCGAGACATATTGTTCGAAATGCCGAGGCTCTCCATTAGCGACGAAGGAGCGGTCGGCAGACGAGGAGACGCCGCTCCTGAATGTCTCGCGGACGGGGCAGTCCCGCTCCGGAACGCCACAGGGATCGGGCCGGCCGTAGCAGGCCTCATGGCAATACTGTCCGATGACCTCATCCTCGGCCCTGCCCAGCCTCGAAAGCGCGGCGCGGTTGGCGCTGACGATCCTGAAATCCGGATCGATCACCAATATTTCGTCGTCGATACTGTTAATCAGGTTTGTCAAAGAATCGCGCGCGAGCTTTACCTGCTCCACGCTTTCCCGAAGGTTTTCGGACATGGTGTTGAAAGCGCGCTCGAGTTCGGAGATTTCGTCATCGCCCTCGACGGCTATCCGTCCCGAGAGATCGCCGGATGCTATCGAACGGACGCTGCCAATGAACCTGGCCAATCGGCGCAGCACGAGCCTGTCCATCAGGGCCCATATTACGCCCGCCAGTCCGAGCGCGGTCACACCGATCGCCGCAACCATGCCGAGCAGGCCGGCCTTCATCTCGCGGTCGAAGGGCTCCATCGAGAAATCGGCAATGAGCAGACCGTTAAGCTTTTCCGAAGGCGTGTGGCAGGCGTGACAGCGGGTCTGATTTACGATCGGGGTGACGCTGCGGAAAACGCGCTCGCCGTCCCGGCTGAAGATAACGCTCCTGCCGCGGGATTCGGGCGCAAATCGATGACAGATCTGGCAGGTCTCGCTCTCGATGTCGAGCCTCTTGCCGACCGACGGCGCGCTGGAAGAGATTCTGATCTCTCCATCTTTGTTGATGATGTGAATATCTTTCACGCCTGCGTGCCCGGACAATCCGTTGATCATTTCCTGCACAGCGCCCATGTTGCGTTCGAGCATCCCGTTTTCCAATCCAATAGCGATTAATTCGCCCATTCTTGCCGTGTGATGCTCAAACTCACTCAGCTTCTGCGACCGGTTCATGAAGGTCAAGACCAGAAAAAATGAGGACATGAACACCACGACGGCCGAGATGGCGAGGGATATTATCTTTGAGCGGAGGCTGCCGAACAGAACCAAATGGCTGACTCTCCTTTGGGGTGGTTGCAATTGAAGTTGAGTCGCTCGGCCCGGAAAAGAGACGCGGCCGCGGATGAAAAAGATCAT
>CBDUSG010000440.1:0-3756 GCA_965369575.1 uncultured bacterium
AAAGTCAAGCCAGGAGAAGTCTGGCTAGAAAAGTCATCCTCTGCAATTAGCGGCTAGCAGTCTGTTTTATCAGAGTTTAAAGCTTCCTCTTTTTTGCGCTGGTATTTCGCGGAAAGTGCTTTATGGGGCGGGGATCGATGGCGTTCAGGGCGCCTTCTTGTCAAATCGGGCTCCTGAACTGTTGACATCTGCGCAAATGTATGGTATAATTATGTTTGAAGTGCAGAAAGACCATAAGCGAGGAGCAGAATGGGCGTAAGATTTCCTACCCAGCCGCAGCCGCTCGATTTCGGGCAGGTGCAGCAAACGCGCGAGCCGCAGCAAGACGAAGTCCTGCAGCAGGAGCCCGCTCAGGCGCAAGCCGCCGCGCAAGAGGAAGCGATCGACGAGACGCAGGAGACGCAGGCCCTCACGCAACAGGCCCCGGCCGAGGCCGCCGCCGACGATGCCGGCGCTCAGACGCCCGGCTCGATCATAGACATGCTCGCCTGAGGCGCGCCCCGAAGCAAATTTGGCCCGGCACGGAACACGCCGGGCGTTTTTTTTGAACTCCGACTCCCCCGCCGTCCCGCCTTTTCGATATCCCCTGAATTTTTTCGCAGGCCGCCGCGCATTCCGCGCTCACGACGAAGCAGGCGCGCTTGACAGTCCCGCCGCCCCCTGTATAGTATATTCTGATTGGATTCGGGCGTTGAGCGTCTCGACGTGGCATGCTTGTGGCCGATGGGCGCAGCGTCGCTCACCTCTGCGGCGCCCCACGCGCCCGCGATGAGGGTCTCCCGTCTGCGGAGATCGAATCCCAAGACACATAAGAAAAGGTGGGATGTTTTTTGGGGCAAAAAGCACAATCGACGGCCGCGGCGGCTATGCCTAAGGGCCACAGTGGCGCCGGCGTTCGCGTGACGGCGCAGTTCCTCGTTATTCTGCTTTTCTTTCTTTCCGGAGCCTCGAGCCTCGTATATGAAATACTCTGGATGCGGATGTTCACGCAGGTATTCGGCAGCACGACGGCCGCAACCGCAACCGTTCTTTCGGCGTTCATGGCCGGGCTTGCGCTTGGCAGCTACCTGATCGGCTCGTACGCGGACCGGCATCCTCTCAATGCGATACGGCTGTATGCCTTTCTCGAGGGGATGATAGGGATTTTCGGGCTGCTGATGCCCATTTTCATAAGCGGCCTCTACGGCGTCAGCGCGTGGCTGTTCAGAAATTTCGGGAACGACTACCACATTCTGGACGCATCCCGGTTTTTCCTTTCGCTGCTGCTTATCATCATACCCACGACTTTCATGGGCGCCACGCTGCCGGTGCTGAGCAAGCATTTCGTCCTCTCGCATCGCACGCTTTGCCGATGGGTCGGGATGCTATACGGGGTGAACACCTTCGGCGCGGTGGTCGGCTCTTTCGTCTCGGGCTTCTTCCTGATAGCGTGGCTCGGCGTAACGCAGTCGATCTATGTCGCGAGCGCGACGAATTTTGCAATCGCATTCTTCGCGGTGCTCCTCGCCCGCATCGGTGGGTCGGGGTCGGGGTCCGAGCCCGCGGCCGACGCCGGCCCGGCCGAGCAGCAAGAGGCCGACTCGCCCGAGACCGGAGATGATGTGGCCGGCGATCGCGCGCGGCGGCTGCTGCTCGTGGTCTGTTTCGGAGCGGGCTGCGCATCGCTGGCGTTCGAGGTTATCTGGACGCGCCTGCTCGTCTTCGTCCTCGATTCGACGGTCTATGCCTTCTGCACGATGCTGACGACTTTCCTGTTCGGAATCGCCGTCGGCGGATTCCTGATATCCGCCCTGTACAAGAGAATCAGGAACGACTTCGGCTGGCTCGCGCTGTTGGAGATGTTGATAGGCCTTTCCGGCCTCGCGACAATTTTCCTGTTCGCGAACATACGCGACATCGATCGGCTGCTGCGCAAAATCATCATGAAATTCTCGTACGGAGGCTGGTGGACGACGAGCACGCTCAAGTTCGCCGAGGCTTTCCTCATAATGCTCGTCCCGACCGTTCTCATGGGCATGGCGTTCCCGTTGATTTGCAAGATATACACCAGGAACGTCAAGGAGCTGGGCGGCTCGGTCGGCTCGGTCTATGCGGTGAACACGTTCGGGGCGGTTCTCGGATCGCTCGCCGCCGGTTTTCTGATGATTCCGCTTTTAGGGGTCATCAAGAGCATAGTGATTTTCGCCGCCGTCGCCGTCGCGCTCGGGGGCGCGCTCCTGTTCGTCGCTCGCGGCAGGGCCGCAAAACTGGCATTCGGGCCGGTGGCGGCCGCCTCGCTCGCGTGCGCGGTGTACGCATGGGCTTCGCCCGATCTGTTCACGAGTGTCTACACGATGCCCGAGCCGGGCAGCAAACTCGAGCATTACCACGAAGGCAAGTCCGGTACCATCACGATATATTCATTTCCGCCCGACGAGCGCTTCATATCCGTGAACGGGACAAACGTCGCGGGCACGCAGTTCAGCCTGAGGACCACGCAAAAGCTCCAGGCGCATGTCCCGATGCTCGTGCACGGCCGCGCGAAGAAGGTTCTTCAGATAGGCTTTGGCAGCGGCGAATCGTGCCACGTGCTCAGCATGTATCCGGTCGAGCACATCGACCTTGTCGAGATCGACGCCGACGTGCTCAAGGCCTCGGATGAATTCTTCGGAGACCTGAACCAGGGGATCGTCAGGGACCCGAAGTTCCATCCCATAATAATGGACGGCAAGAACTACGCGCTGCTGACCGAAGAAAAATACGACGTCGTGATGAACGACTCGACCTTTCCGGGGAAATCGGGCAGCGCGAGCCTTTACACGCGCGATCATTTCATGGCGTGCCGCAGTGTTCTGAACGAGGGCGGCGTGATGTCCTCGTGGGTTCCGCTCGAGATATGGTCTGAGGATTTTCAGAACATCGTGAAGACATTCCAGTCGGTCTTTCCGCACACCACGCTCTGGCTGGCCAGCAACTGCCGCAACAAGCACGTGCTCATGCTCGGTACCGTGGACCCGTTCCGGGTGGATTTCGACAGGGTGAGCGAGCTTATGAGCATGCCGTCGATAAAGGCCGACCTCGATGAAATTCGCCTGGGCAATCCGTACGCGCTCCTCGGCAGCCTCGTGCTGGATCCTGCGGCGTGCGAGAGGTACTCCTCGTCGGCCCCGACCAACAGCGACGACCATCCGACGCTCGAATTTTCGGCGGGGCGCCACGTCGGCAACGTGCGGACCTGGGCCGCAAACTATGCGGACTTCCTCAGATTCAGGTCGAGCATAATTCCATACACGATCTTTCCGGAGAGACCGGGAGAAAATGCGGGGGCCGCAAGAGACAAGTTGATGCGCTTCGAGAGAGCGAACGTCCACGTGGACAGGGCATGGCTCTCGGAGCTCGAGGATGAGGGACTCAAGGCATACAAGGCTTTTCATATGGTCACGCTCGAGCGGCGCGAGGAATACGAAAAGGCGCTCGCGATTAATCCGGATGACGAAAACGCCCGGACCTTTCTGGCCGAGGGCGAGGCTACATTGCGCGGGATCGAGAGGTGGGCCAGGCGCGAGCCGACCGACGCGCAGGCCTTCTTCGAGCTCGGGTCGGCCTATCGCGGCGAGCGCCGATACGTGGAGGCGATCGAAGCGCTCAGAAGAGCGGTCGAGCTTGCCGGCGCAAACGATCGCTATGGAGATGCCCTCGAACAGGCGCTTGACGAATCGGCTAAAGCCGCCCCCCCAACATCCCAACCGGCGGATTGACAAACCTTCAAGGCTCTGC
>CBDUSG010000441.1:0-3747 GCA_965369575.1 uncultured bacterium
ACGCGACCGCGCGCGACCTCGGGATGCTGCAGACCGGAGTCGAATCGGTCAGGCTGGAAATATTGTAGGGATGAGGATGGGCCCGACGTTTGCGAACGCTCAGTCGTGCCTCAGCACGACCAATTCTGAGATGCGCGCATTCTGTTTGATACGCACATCGGCCTGACCCACGTGCATGAGGGACACCAGCTTTTCTCCGGGCTCGGTAATGATGCGCACGCCGTGCGTTGCGCCGGTCTCGATCAACCGCTCATGCGGCTGAAGGATTCCAAGATGGTGCGGAGGCAGCGAGAGTTCCTCGTTGTATTCGATCAGGAAATCCCCCGCTGCCAGGAACCACCACCCGTATTTATCCGAGGGATCCGCCTTTCTGGCTTCGAGCTCGATCCTCCTGCCTGACTCGTACTCGCTTCCTCCGAAATCGAGGCTGCCGGTGGTTGCGATTCTCGATACCGACTTAACGGTCAGGTCCACGCTCTCGGCGTGAACCTGCTTTTTCTCGTAAACCAGGTTCCCGAGCAGTTTTGCCACGTCCCTGCCTTCGAGTATGTCGGCCATCGGATCCACCTCCAGAAGTGAGCGACGCCTCTGCCCTACTTTCCGCTTTTTGCTATCGTGACCTTTGCCCCTTTTCCCGCTTCCAACTCCGACGAGGCGCTTGCGTCCCGGACGGCGATCTCAAGAAGATCGTGACTCCCGAGCAGGGCCAGCGCCGGCCCGGGCCGGGCATCGCAGTAGGTCTCGCTTAAGCCGCTTATCTCACGGCCTGCACAGGTGATGAGCAGCCTCGCCGCATCGGTCCGGGGGAAAGCCTTTTTTATGATGTCCGCACCGAGGTTCGTAATAAGGTTCCCGAACCTGTCCACGTGAACCACCCGGCCGCGGATGACGCCCCCTCGCCCTATGGAGGCCCTGGGCATGCGTATTCTCACGATCGAGGTTAACCTCGGCCCCATCGCCTCGATCGGGATTCCGCTGGAGAGGTGGGCGGCGGCCGGCGCGAACACGTCGCGCCCATGGAAAGTCCGGCTTCGGCGCGGAAGAGAATAGCTCTCATTATCCAACAGATAGACCTTCGGGCGCCCTGCCCTGTAACATGCAAGCGATACAATACCGTTGTCGGGACCGACGAAGTAGTGCCCACCCGATCGGACGCATATCGCGGGGCGATCACCGCCCACCGTCGGATCGACGACGGCGACGTGAATCGTGCCGGGAGGAAAATACTCATACGAGCCCGCCAGCAAAAAGGCCGCCCCGTCCACGTCCTGCGCCGCGACTTCGTGGCACAGATCGATTACGCGGGCATTCGGGTTGATAGAGGCGATTACGCCCTTCATCACACCGACATACGTATCGACGTGGCCGAAATCTGTGAGAAGGGTGATTATCCCCGAGGGAAGCTCTGAGGCGACAGACTTGGAGGATAAAGGCGCAGAATCGAGGGGTCCGGATGTGCGCCCGGCCCTCTTTCGCTCGCGGTTTTCATTCATCGCGCGTGAATATCTTGGGGGACTCACTCCCGCGCGGCGCGGTTGAGTTCTTCGAGAAGATTATCGAGGTCGACGCCGTGCGAGAGAGCGCCCTCTTTGACGTTTTCAAGGCCGGACACGCAACAGCCGGAGCATCTGAGCCCGTAGTGCTCGAAGGCGCTGATGGTACTGGGATAGCGCTTTATGACCTCCTCGATCGTCATGTCCTGCGTGATGCGCGGAGCGGAGGCCATGGCCCCCTCCTTCCCGCTCCCCGAGCAAGTGATGCGGCGACCGCTACGGGGTAGGCACTTGTATCTTACCGGCGAGAACCGGTGCGACTCCGAATTTTCCACCGGCGAAATGCGGTTTTCTGACGCCGTCGCCGTCGATGTCCGGGGTCATTACTTCATTTACGCTGCTCATTTTCTCGCCCGTCGGCTCGAGCTCGGCAAGCTGCATGCCGTTTTTCTTCAGTGCCGTGACGAAAAAGAGCTTGAACTTGTTGAGGGCCTCGGTATCTTGCCTCACGAGCACGATCTCCCTCAGCGCGCCGAGCGTTGCGGCGACGTCGAGGGGGCTGTAGCTGGAAAGTTCCGCGCCTTCGGCCGACCGGTACATTTTCGCCGTCGCCGACCAGAGGTTTTCGTTCATGAAGTTCAGTGAGCTGAGCGTCGACGCAAGATAGTTCTGGTCCTCGGTCAGCCTGTATGCCGCGAGCAGGCCCCTGATAGCAAGCGCCTGCGATGCGAGCGTGCGAGGGGACTCGGAATGAGCGCTGGTTTCAAGGTTATAGCTTTCGGTGAATCCGCCATCGGGCATCTGCATGTATTCCGAGAGAAACTTGGCCTGGCGTTCGAGCATCCTTTTCGCGCCCTGCTTTATCTCTTCGTCGTCATGGAAAGCATCATATGTGTTCGCCAGCGCCAGAAGCGTCATTCCCGCGTCGACCGCCGAAATAGTCTTGCCCCGCTCGCCGTTGGCCCACGTCGATGCGAAAGTCTGTCGAATCGGATCAAAGTGCATGGCGATCATGTTTTTCAAGACTACGCCCGAAAGGCCTTTGGCTGTGCGGTGCGGCTGGGGCGGAAACAGCGCGCCCTCGGCCGGAGAACCGAAAACAGAATCCCAATCGTCTTCGATCTTCGGGTCTGAGAAATGGTAAAACTCGCTTGTGCCCAGCAACAATGAGGCCTGGTCGAAGAGATGGCTGCTCGGATCGACGACTTCGTAGGACACGGGCTTGGGGGGAGCATCGTCAGAGTAGGAAAGCTCGACGGATATCTGATGCGGATAGTAAAGCAGTTTCGCCTCGTACGCGAACGGGTTAACCCCGCCGAGCTTCTGGCCGTCATAAACGGCCTCGGCTTTGAGGAAATGCATCTTGCTGACCGCCTCGGTTACGAGTAACGACCCGATATAACCTTCCACGGCGTCGTTGCCGAGCAGGTTCTCGCCATGCTTTGCACCAAGGAAGTACTCGGCCCACAGCGATTGGCTGTAAAGCGCCTGACCCAGCGCGCCGGGGGAGATGGACTTGTCGAATTTCTGCGGGTTCCACCTCAGAGTGCTGTAGTTCCTGAAATCCGGAAGCTCCGTCAGCGCCGGCTCGCCGGAGACAAATTCCACGAACGTCGGATACATTCCCGGCGGCGGGTTTTTCAGGCCGGTTCGGCTGCGAATAGTCTCGAGGAAATTGTTGTAAAAATCCTCTACCGAAATGCCCTCTTCCTCGGCCTGGAGTATCATCCGCTGAGACTGAATGAGGTGAATCCCCATTCCGGACTCCATTGTGAGCGCAGACAGGATGTATCTTGAAAACCAGTAGGCCTCCTCCGACGTTATGCTTACAAGGTCTTTGTCTGTCGGCAGGCCCATCTGGGTCATCTTTTCGAAAAAAGGAACTCCGCTCAATAGCAGTTCGTTGGCGGCATAGGCGGCGAGCGCCGTGATGAATCGCGGGTCGGAAACATTGTCGTGTATTCGCGATGCGGGTTCGACGACGATGAGGCTCTGGCGCGACGCCATGGCGTCGGGCATCAGGTCGGGCCTGCCGCTGGAGACTATCTTGTCTCTGCTCTCGAGATAGGCCGTGATCGTCCGTCCGTCATCGGCACTTATCCAGAAGGGAGCCTTCGAGCGCTCCCGTATGACGATCTTCTCCCAGTTCTCTGATGGGTCGAAGCGATTCAGGGCTCTGTCCAGAGAATGGCATATGGCACATTTCCCCTTGAAAAGCGAGTCGCCGGAGGCGGAACCCTGTGCCATCGCCGAA
>CBDUSG010000442.1:0-3744 GCA_965369575.1 uncultured bacterium
CCTACTGACTAAACAGGGTTTATACCCCTACGCTGGGGTTCTTTTCTTAATGGCGGCGAGTCTAAACGGGCGCCACCATCCGGATGTCTATCTCACAGGCGACGGCCTGTTGAATGCAATCCAAAGCAAGAACCAGCCTGTGCCGCCCCATGTGCCTCTTGATCACGCCTTCCAGCCCAAAGAAAGGGCCGTCCACGATCCGAACGCGTTGACTTTTCTTGACAATCGAACTCGGTTGCAAGAAGGCGCCTCTGTGGACAGCGGTTTCGATATTGCGAAGATCCTTCAGCAAGCCATCTTGGTTTACCACCTCGAGAACGTTCGCAATGTGTCCAGTCCGGAGCAAGCTCCAGCGCTCTAGTCGGTTCAAGCAAGAAAAAAAGTAGCCGGGAAAAAGCGGAACATCGGCGATATGTCTGCGGCCCCGTCGTCCGGTAATGCTCTTTCGCAACGGTAGATAATGTCGGATGCCAAGCTGAACGCACCGCTGGGCCAGCCTTTTCTCGCGACGAGATTTTGTGTGCAACACGTACCACTCTCTGGTAGGGTCATCACTGACCAGCACTGTATCGTCAACGGACGGAGCACTGCTGTCAAGCTCCATAAGGTTTGGCGTTGTTTGTGCCCCCATGCGATTCTCCATAGATGGCCAAGCTGGACTCTCCACGGTTACTGGATTTCCATCCTGTTAGTCTGCCAGCTCGGTAGCGTTCACTCTGTTGGAATTGAGCCAGGCGATGAGTTCGGACTTCTTGTACCTCAGATTGGAGGTCTTGCCGTTGCCAACCCTGTATGCTGGAATCTGCTTTTCCTTCGTGAGCTTCCAGAGGGTGGAACGGCTGATCTTGAGGAGTTCCCTGGCTTCCTGACCAGTCAAGATTTCGTCATTGTCGTTTGCCATACCTCAATCCCTCTTTCATGTTTCAGCCTTTAACAGAACCATCTTTTCACGACCCTACTTCTTTTCCCGAACTTAATCGTAGTACTTTGTGTAGTTATAAGTCTCCGGCATCCCGTACTTCTTGTAATTCATGATGAAACCGATCACCTTGTCGCGGTCGATCTGCTCGAAGACTTGCTCGATGTGTCTCTTTCGCGTTTTCCCCGACTCGATAACAAGCACGATTCCTGATACATGTTTGGACAGCGCTACCGTATCGGCCACGGGAAGTATCGGAGAGGAGTCGAATATGACGAAGTCGAACCTTGAGCGAAGCTCACGGACAAATCGCCCGAGGCGCTCGGTGTTCAGCAGGGGCAGGGACAGGCTGCCCGCCCTGTGCGAGATAGTGACCGAAAGCCCGCTGATGGAAGTGGGCTGGATCACCGACTCCATGTCGGCCTCGCCCTTCAGGACGTCGACAATCGTCAGGCTCCCGTTGGTCTGAAAGTATTCGGCCAGGCGCGGCTTGCGCAAATCGCCGTCGACGAGGCAGACCGAGAGATTAAAGTCTTGACAGAGCGAAATCGCGGTATTAACGGCGCTCGTCGTCTTACCCTCTTCACTGACCGCGCTGGCCATGACGATGTCGGAGAATCCGGAGCTTTCGGACCATGACATCATCTTGGCGGCGATTTTGCGGAAGTGCTCCATGCCGGGCCGGGCCTCTCGGGCCTGCCTGATTCCTCCCGGCGTCGCAACGGTTTCTTCCGCCTGCTCAGCGGATGAACGCTCTACCGCCCGTTTTTTCCGCCCTTCCTCTTCCGCTTTTCTGAGCGCGCGTTCGATTTTCGACATGAATTTTTCCTTCTTTCGGGCCGGTCAATACCCTGCCGACCGGCCGGACGTTAATTTGTCTTGTCGTCGATTGCCCACAAAGTGGTCAATCCGCCCGATATCAATTATCTTTTCGAGACGATGCGCCGTCCCGCTCTCCGAGCATCCGTCGCAACAGCTCGATCCTGCTCCCGGCAGCCTCGCGGAGACGAGCCTCAGCCTTCACTGCTTCAAACTCGCTTCTTGCCTTGAGATAATCGCCTGTTTTCATGCGCTCGACGCCCCGGTTAAAGTGAGCCAGTGAGATTTTGCGATCCAGCCGCTTCGGGTCGGTGGCGCTTTGCTTTGCCTTGTCGTATTCGACGAGGGCCGAGGCATAGTCGCCGACGGAGAAAAAGGAATCACCGGCCGACTCGCTCCGACAGGGCGGCCGAGAGACGGCTTGCGATAGCTCCGCCAGGTCGGGAAGAGGTATAAATTGATCCGCAAATATTCCCTCCGCGAACTCCTCGGTCAGGATGCCGGCGGTTCCGTCCCTTTCCACCAGCGCCCATGACGAGTTGCCTTCGTCATCGGTGGCCATCACGAAAAATCTCGCGCAATCGGGGTCAAATCTCTTGGGCGTGATGCCCTCTATCACTTCTCCATTCATCAATGTCGCAACTATCTGTCGATTTGCCGGGCGGAGACAGGTCATGGAGTATTTTTTCTCCCAGCCCTCCTCGGAGCCGCCGAGGAACCGGAGCGCGAGCGTCTGCTCGAAGGCGATGAATCTCTGTCGTGCGCCATTACGGGACCTGTGAGGCGTCAAGTAGAACCCTATATCATTGACGGATATATCCTTGGTGCTCCCGAGCGCAACTCTGCCATCTCTGAAAATGACCGCCACCTTTGAGTTGACAAAGTATTTGGGCCGTTTATATGCCCGGCGACCAATCGAGCGCCCCTTGGGTGTACGGCCGGCCCACTCGGGCCTGGGGCGCGACGCGCTCTCGCCGTCACTGAAAGGGGCGGACTTTCCCGCCGCGGCCGGAGAATTTCCCCGGGCGATTTTGATGGGGAGCCTGTCGCCTCTCGATCGGGCGTGAGAAACGGTTGTAGCAAGGCCCCGTATCGCCTCGCGCAGGGGCGCGCCGTCATGCGCGTCTTTGCCTGCGCCGCTCGCAATTGAAGCGTTGGAGCCGGTTATTCCGGACACGAATTTTGTGAGTAATTCTCTGAGGCCTTTTGGAAAGTTTCGGTGCGGCTTGACGGCTTTCGCAATACCCGAGCCTCCGACGTGAAACCTGCCGGTACCGCCGTGCTTGAGAAGCGAATGAAGCAGTTCCTCGCGCGGCCCCCGCCGTCTGTCAGTCCCTACGCGGCTGTTCCGCGGGTGGGGCCGGCCGGCCGGTGCAGCCTCGATTTCCCCTGCCGCCGGATTCGGATCGGATTGTTCACCGGCGACTTCTTCCTCGACCGTCGGGGATTCGGGCTGTGCGTCGTCGATTTCAGTCGGCACCTCAGCCTCGATAACGTCGACGGCGGCGCCGGCATCCGAGACCGAATGAGTGAGGTCGGCGGCCGGAAGGCTCTCGGCGAGCAAGACGCGCTCTGTCCCCTCATCCGGTGCGGTCGGGGGTTCGATTCTTGCGCTTACCTCGACCGATGGCGGGGGCCCCGAAGGAGGTCCCTCGGTGGCCTGATTGTCTACGACTTCGATCGGCTCCGGCTCGGCGTCCGGTCGATCGACTTGGGCAGACGGCGTCTCATCCCGCTCCGCCTCGGGCGGCTCGGTGTCAAACGATCCGTCCAGCTCGCGTATGGCCTCTTCGACCACGCTTTCATCAAATCGCTTTTGCTCGTTCACGTACCCGATGAGCAGCGCGACGTCGCACACCGAGTTGATAAGACGCGGAATGCCTTCTGAGAATTCGTATATGGCGCGGCACGCGTCTTGGGTGAAGAGGATCCCGCCGTCGGAGCCTGCAACCTGGAGCCTGTGGTTGATGTACTCCTTTACTTCCTTCGGAACCAGCGGCGAAAGA
>CBDUSG010000443.1:0-3736 GCA_965369575.1 uncultured bacterium
ATTCGCCGGGAATTGCAATTCCTCCGGCAGCCCTTCCTGAACTTCATAGGCGTTGCCGACGACCGGGTCGTCCAGCGGAAGCTTCTGCTCGATTCCCTTCAGGCCCGCCCCGATGACGGCCGCCGACACGAGGTAGGGGTTGCCGTCTGCGGCGCCCACGCGGAACTCGATCCTCTGCGATTTCTCGTTGCCGGGGATGGCCCGCAGCGCGGCCGTGCGATTGTCGATGCCCCACGTGGCCGAGGTCGGCGCCCAAGCTCCCTTCACGAGCCGGGTGTAGCTGTTTATCGACGGGGCCGACATGACCAAAAAGGGACGCATGTATTTTTGCAGTCCGGCCAGGAACCAGCGCATCTGTTCGCTCATGCAGTTGGGAGCGGAGGGGTCGCGGAAAAGATTGCGCCCGCTCTTCGGGTCGAAAAGCGAATGGTGGACGTGCCCGCCCTGGCCGGGATAGTTCATCGACCATTTCGCCATGAAAGTCGCCATCATTTCCCTCTTCAGGAAGAACGCTTTGCTGAATGTCTTGAAAAGGTTGGCCTTGTCGGCGCCGCGGAGACCGGCGTCGTACATGATGGCCGCCTCCCACACGCCGGGGCCGGTCTCGCAGTGGAGTCCCTCGATCTCTATGTCCAGTTTCCTGAAGTGTTCCATGAACTCGCTGAACAATTCCGACAGCCAGGTGTTTCGCAGTATTGAATAGCCGAACATCCCGGGGGACAGCGGGGTCAGGTTCCTGTAATATTTTTCCCTGACACTTTGAGGGGTCTCCCTGAAAACGGAGAATTCGTATTCGAACGCCAGGTTGACGCCATAGCCCATGTCCGCGGCGCGATCAAGGACGCGCCTGAGCAGCGACCGGGGACAGATGGGGTGCGAATCCCGCCCGTCCGCGCCGATGAACTCGCCGAGATAGAAAGGAGTGCCGCCCTCATCGAGCAGTCTCCTCTCGGTCGATAGGTCCAGCCTGAATGGAGCATCGGGGAAAGCCGTGTGCCAGCCGGTGAAAGCCGTGTTGTCGTAAAGCCGATCGTTGATATCCCATCCGAACACGCAGTCGCAGAATCCGCCTGTGGATTGCACAATCGAGCGGAACTTGTCAAACGAGATGTACTTGCCCCTGAGAACGCCGTCGATATCGGTCAGGGCCAGCTTTACGCGCGTAACGCCTTCGGCCTCAAGATCATTGAGCTTTTTCTCGATGTTTTCCGTCATGGTCCTGTTTTCCCCCGATGCCGCCCCGCCCAAAGGCCGATCCGCGCCTCCGCTTCGCGAAACGTCACCCGAATCGCCCAAAGGCCGTGGCAGCCTTTTCACATTGATTTGCAACGACCCCGAGGCGGCGGCTCGCCGGTCTTCGCCCCGCCGAAAAATGATATTTTACCATGCCGTCAAAAGTCAAGGCGGCTCGCTCCCGCCCGGCCGCCGGGCTGCGCAATGGTGCCGAGTCGTTGAAAATCGACAAGGTCTCATATCCCGGCGCTGACTATTCCTGAAGTCCGCAGTTATCTATAACCAGCCTGCCATCCAGGAAAAGGGCTGCGACTCGGCTGCCGACGACGCTGAAATCCGACAGCGGGTCGCCGTCGACTACGACCAGGTCCGCCGTCTTCCCGGCTTCGATTGAGCCGAGGCTGTCCTCGAGCCCGAGGGCGCGGGCGCTGTTGATCGTGGCGATCCGGACGGCGTCGGCGCCGGTGAACTTCGGCTCGAGCGCGTCGCCCGCCTTGCCGTTGATGCCCTGTTCGAGCATCTTCAGCTCGAGTCCCATCATGGCCGGCGTGCTGGGCGGGACTCCCCCATCGTTGCCTAAGGCGATGCACGCGCCGTTTTCGAAAAGCGTCCTGATGTTCTGTGTTCCCTCGGCGACGATGCCGGAGTAGTACCTGAACAGTTTCGATATGTCGAGGATACCCAGCGCTTTCATTCTGCCGGCAGTAATCCTGTCGTAGGCCCTCATCACGCTGTCCCTCAAATCGGGCGCCCAATACTCATCCATGACGGCGGCAAAGGTCTCTGCGCGGAATTCCGTCAGGCGCCCCATCTCCGGATGATCGCGATATTTGTCGCCCTTGATCTTCCAGCACACGTCGTAGCCGACGGTCGCCGTGGGCTCGATGACGCAGCCGGCCGCATTGAGCGCCTCGACATCGGCCGGAGTGAGCCTGGAATCGAATGGCGCGTGCGCGAGCGATGAGACTCCACACTCGACCGCGCGCCGGAACGATTCGACACTGACGTGGTGCATCGTGCTTCTCAGACCTCTGAGTCGCGTCTGGTCGGTGAGCGCGGACAGCTGGGCGGCGGACATTATCGCGGCGGTGGGCTTGAAGTTGAGCATGTTCTCACGCTGCTCGCCGATCTTGATGAAGTCGGCGCCGCGCTCGTCAACGGCCCTGTCGACGGCGTCCCTGATCTGCTTTTCGCCCGCGGCCGCCGGAAAAGCCACGACACCGGAATGCTCGGCCTCGTAATCGACAGCGGGCCAGCCCAGCAAGTTGCGTATAAACCGCATCGTCGTGCCGATTCGCTCGCTTAGATATCCGCCGATGGGACCGACGACGATGGATTGCAGGATTCGCGGACCGGGGAGGTCTCCGCTCGAGATGTTTTCTTTCAGAGTCTGCGTGATACCCAGATCGGAAACGAAGGCGTCCCTGACAGTCGTGATGCCATGGGCCAGGCAGTCCGCCATGTTTTTGGCCAATTGTCTTTTGTAGAGTCTCTTGCTCAGCCTGATGTCGCGCATCATGGGAACCTGTGAGGGCATTACCATGCTGACATGACAATGAGTGTTGAAAAGGCCGGGCATTACGGTTTTGCCCTTTAGATCAATGGTGAAGCCCGGCGCGGAGCCTCGGGAAGCATTCTCCCGTGCGGAAACGGATTTTATCTTTCCTCCCTCGATGATGACGCTGGTTCCCGGCTCGAGGTATCGCCCGTTTTTTGCGTCGATGAACTTGCCGTTCCTAAGCTCGACGGCGGCATCGCCGCCGGCCCGATGATTCTCAACAAAATTGGTTTCAATATTTTCGCCCATCGTCTTCCCCCAGACTTCGCACCGAATTTACGGCAATCTTATTTTACAGGATATCTCGCTCACCGGCCTTTACCGCGGCTGCGTTCTCGGCCAATCTTTCGCGCACCCACGACGTACCGGCACGCGGGTTTCCTTCGAGCAACTGGGCCGCGCACGCGGTCACGCGGGCCGCCGCGAAGCTCGCGCCCCGGAAATTCATCTCCTGCGGCAGGCCGGGCAGAGGCCTTGGCCGACCGCAGGCGCCAAACTCGATCGTGCCGCCCGGATGGCGCACGAGGGAATCCCCCTCGCATTCTTTGTCCCAACATACGCCGATCACGGTTTCGAACGATGCGGGGAACACCGGATCGTCCGGCGACCGGGCCGAAGCGACTATTATAATATCTCTTTCATACGCGCGCAGGCAAAGCTCGCCCAGACGCTCCCTGTATTCCTCACGCTCAGTCCCCAGGCTCAGATGAATCATCTTCGTGCCGCGCTCGACGGCCCATTCCAGAGCAGCCGACAGCAATGACGCCGATGCTGTGAGTTCTGCGTGAAATATCCTGACGGCATACAGCCTCGCGGCGGGGGCCTTTTCTCGTATGACACCGGCGATGGCGGTCCCATGGCCGATCCTGTCCGTAAACTCCGTTCCCCTGACGATCCCGCCGCCCGCATCCAGGTCGAAGGACGCGCCGCCCTCTACCGCGCCGA
>CBDUSG010000444.1:0-3729 GCA_965369575.1 uncultured bacterium
CACAGGCTCTGACGAAGTGGGAGCCCTGGCCGCGACGTTCAACTCGATGGTCGACAGCGTTCAGCAGCGCACAACCGAACTCTCGGCAGTCAACAAGGAACTCGAATCGTTCAGCTATTCGGTATCGCACGATCTGCGCTCACCCCTCAGGAGCATGGACGGATTCAGCCAGGTTCTGCTCGAGGAATACTCCGACAAGCTCGAGGGCGAGGCGCAGGACTACCTGAGGCGGGTGCGGGCCGCAAGCCAGCGAATGGGAAAGCTTATCGACGACCTGCTGAGCCTTTCGAGGATCACCCGCAGCGAGATGAGCCGAAAGCCCGTCAACCTGAGCCAGCTCGCGCGCGCCATCGCATCCGACCTGCGCGAAAACGACACCTCCGAGCGCAAGGTGGAAATCGACATCACTCCCGGCATGACCGCTGGGGGCGATTCGCATTTGTTGGGAATAGTACTCGAGAACTTGCTCGGCAACGCATGGAAATTCACCGAAAAACGGTTGACCGCCAAGATAGAATTCGGGTACACTGTCGTTGACGGCAAAACAGCGTATTTCGTGCGCGATAACGGCGCAGGCTTCGATATGAAATACGCGAATAAGCTGTTCGGCGCCTTCCAGCGGCTGCACTCGAGGTCGGAGTTCTCGGGCAGCGGAATCGGGCTCGCGACGGTACAGCGCATAATCAACCGCCATGGAGGCGGAATCTGGGCCGAAGGCGAAGTCGACAAAGGCGCTACGTTTTATTTTACGCTGTGATTAATTATTTGGGGAGGGAGTAGTGACATGGCTGAAAGAATTATTCTGCTGGTTGAAGACAATCCCGACGACGAGGCGCTGGCTGTCCGAGCGCTCAAGAAAAACAATATCTTGAACGAGGTAGTCGTGGCCCACGACGGCGCCGAAGCGCTGGATTTTCTGTTCGGAACAGGCAAATACGAAGGGCGCGACATAAATCAGCAGCCCGAAGTCATATTGCTGGACCTGAAGCTGCCCAAAGTCGACGGACTGGAGGTGCTCAGGCGCATCCGCGAGGATGAGAGGACGAAGTACCTGCCCGTGGTAGTCCTGACTTCGTCAAACGAGGAAAAGGACCTGGTCAAAAGCTACAAGCTCGGGGCCAACAGCTACATCCGCAAACCCGTGGACTTCAAGCAATTCACCGAAGCGGTCAGTCAGCTCAAGCTGTATTGGCTCTTGCTGAACGTGCCCGCGCCGAACAACAATAAGAAGTGACGCGGCGCTTCCCGTTTCCCGACCCTACGTCGTCGCCCTCGGGAAATAACTCGTCCCCCACGGGCAGGGCGGTTCCCCGCAAACTACTACCAGCCGCGTCTCAATATATTGACCCCGCAGGCGACGCCTTCGGCGTGTGAGAGGCCGCCGAGCGTGTGTGTCAGGCCCGCCTCCGCGCCGTCGACCTGGCGGTCCTCGGCCTCGCCGCGTATCTGCCACGTGACCTCGCACACCTGCGCCACGCCCGTCGCGCCGACGGGATGACCCTTCGAGAGCAATCCGCCGCACGGGTTCACCGGTATGCGCCCGCCGATCTCGGTCTCGCCCTTCTCGATCATGTCCTTGGCCTCGCCCTTGTCGCAGAAGCCGAGGTCTTCGTAATGTATCATCTCCGATATCGAGAAGCAGTCGTGCACGAGCGCGAGGTCTATGTCCTTCGGCTCGAGGCCGGCCTGTTTGTATGCCTCTCCCCCGGCGCTGATGGTCGGCCGCATCGTATCGAGGTCGTATCGCTCGGCTCGAACGTTGCCGTCTTCAGCACACTGGCCGCGACGTCCACCGGCTTTTTGCAAGCGGCCTTCGCCTTTTCCTTCGACATGACGATCGCGACGGCGGCGCCGTCGGTCGTCGGACAGCACATCAGGAGCGTGAGCGGATAGGCAACCATCCTGGACTCGAGCACCTCGTCCGTCGTGATAGGATTTTGGAATTGCGCGTAAGGATTGTTGGCCGCGTTTTTCCGGTTCTTTACCGAGACCATCGCAAGATGCTCCGATGTCGTGCCGTAGAGCTTCATGTGACGGTTTGCGGCCATGCCGAAAAAGCCGGGAAAACTCATCCCGAACTGCCCCTCGAGCTCGGCGTCGGCGCCGTTGCCGCCCATGCCCATCACCTTGGCGCGCCTGCGTTCGTCCATCATCAGCTCGGCGCGATCCATCTGCATCTTCTCGACACCGAGCGCGAGCGCGACGTCGTGATGCCCGCTCGCGACCGCCAGCACCGCCTCGCGAAATGCCGCGCTCGCGCTTGCGCACGCGTTGCTGACCGTCGTTATCGGGATGCCGCCCATGCCGAGCGGCGCGAGAACGACCTCTCCCAATATCGTGAACCCCTGCTTGCAAAACGCGCCGGCGCCCACGTTGCCGACGTATGCGACCTCTACGTCTTTGTGGCTTATGCCCGCATCGGTCACCGCCTTGTAGACCGCTTCCTCGGCCAGCCACCGAGGCTCCTTATCGAGATATTTCCCGAACTTCGTCATTCCGACTCCGATTACACTCACTTCTCTCATCGCAAGGCCTCCCCTATTTGACCGGCCTGAACTTGTATCCGATAAACTCGACCGCGCCGACCTCCATGCCGAATTCCATCTCGCGCATCGGCTCGACCACAAGCTCGACCTCGCGCCCGATGTCCAGCTCTTCGGTCGGGTTGTCGCCGAGGTCCGTGAAGATCGCAAACATCCTGATGCCCTCAGGCAGGTCGACGTATCCGATCGGATGCTCGCCCATCATATACGATATCGTCCACGAGAAAATCTTGCCGCGGCGGCTGAGAGCGACGTCCTCCATTTCCTCCCAACTGTAACACTCAGCGCACAGTCGCTGCGGAGGAAAGTGCAGCCTGCCGCACTTTTTGCATTTCGACGCCACCAGCGAGCTGTCGGGCGACAGCGGCTTGGTCAACGCGCCCCGCAGAAATTCCTTATCGATCCCAAATGGTTCGGCCATGGCCCTCTCCTTGTGGTAAAAACGCGGCTTGGAAGGACGCGAACAATGCGCTCTCCCTCGATTTTTTGCTCTTGACAACCGATGGCTGCATTCGTATAATTGAGCTTATCTCAATCATGAAATTTTGTCAAGCGCCAGGGTCCGATATCACGTAACGCGCTGGCGCCATAGTGGTTGCAACGCGAGATAGCGCCTGCCGATGATACCGTATCCGCAGGCTCGAATCCATTCGACCACGAAGAATTGTCGGAGAAACTTTCTGATTCCGCCTATGGCCAAGAGGAAAAAGCAGGCACTACCACCAGCACCAGAGGAAAATCGATCGAGGCGCAGGAGCCGCGAGACGAGGGACAGGCTCATCAGGGCGGCCCGCGAGATTTTTCTCGAAAAGGGATACGACAGCGCCACCTCGCGAGAGATCACGGAGCGGGCCGACCTCGGCGCCGGCACGTTCTATGTGCATTTTCGTGACAAGAGGGCGATATACGACGCGCTCGTTCGCCGCTCCAACCGCGAGATGCATCGGCTTTGGCTCGAGGCGCGCACGCCGGAGATGTCGGTCGAAGAGCATGTTGTCGCCGCGCTCAGGGTCAGCTTCGACTATTTCCGCAAAAATGCAAACCTCGCGCGCCTGATCCTCATCGAGGGCCCGCCGGTCGACGCCGAGTACACGATGAAGTTGCACTCGGGCATCGGAGCAGAGCTTCATTCGATTCTTAAAGAGGGAATAGATTCGGGCCGCGTGAGCGAGATCGAGCCGGCGGT
>CBDUSG010000445.1:0-3717 GCA_965369575.1 uncultured bacterium
TACACATCTTTTCTTCCGTGCACGGCACGCCGTGCGCCGCCAGCCCCGTCAGCGGTGCCCCTACCGCCCGTTGCTCGGGCGCCGAATTCGTGATAGAATGATTGTCGGAAATCCAGACGCTGGCTTGTACCCAACTGAAGAAGTTTATTATCTCACCTGCTAGTTAGCGGATAGTTTCGCATCGAACAAGGAAAGGGAGATGTGACAGGGTAATGAAGGGGTTGCGTCTTTGTTATGAAGGCTCGAATCAGCAAGAACCTGATTAAGGCTTCAGGAGTCGTTTTTGCGGTCGGCGCTCTTGCGGCGTTGGCTTTCTTTTCCAGGAGAATTCCAGGCGATCCCCCTTCTTCCAGCGAGGCTTTTGATGATGCGCTCTCCCTGCCGGACGTATTGGGCGTTGTCGAGGACGAGGCGGGAAACCCGCTGCATGGAGCGCTCGTGCGCGCTGTTCAGATAACATCGAATGTCTATCAAAGCGATGTTCGCGAGATTGCCGTGGCAGAGACACTCGAAGACGGCGCATATTCGCACAGCGGTTTCGTTTTGGGCAAGCGCTACAGGCTGATCGCATCGGCTCAGGGCTTTTTGGAGTCCTCATCGAAGGCATTTGATTTTGAGCGACAGCGAACCGAGATCAACTTCGAGCTGAGCAAAGACGAGTCTGTCGAATTTGAAGTCGACGACGAGCTTGAGGCCATTTTCTCGGGCGCAAAGGCATCCGCCGACAGGTTCCACAGCGGAAGGATAGTCTACACCGGGGTACATGTTTTTCAGCCTATTCGCTATACGGATGAACAGCTTATAAAATTCTTTAGGGGACAGGAAAAGTTATACAGGTCAGACCCACTAATGGTAATGAGTGAAGAACAAATTCAATACGCCCTGGCCCGAGACAGAGAACAGATGCTGAATGCGCAAATAAGGACCGTAGCCAGTACCGGAAGATTCTCGGGCGAATACATCTTCGAGGGGGACAATTCATACCACTATGTTTTTCTCTATGGGAAGATCACGTACGAAAGATATGTATATGAGAATAAGGCCACGGTCATTGAGGAGCAATCTGGCAGGAAATCAGCAAGAATTCAGAAAGCAGGGCGCCTCAACCTGAGTAATCTTCGCAGCCCTCTTTTTCAGTTCTTGAGATTAATGTCTTCCTTGTCTTCCAAAAAGTGGAGAATATCAGACACTCAACTGACCGCCGGATCTATGGCATATACGCTTCAGACTGAAAATTACGGGACAGAAACGGAAGCGCAGATTCTGCCCGAAAAAAGCTACAGTATTAGTCGATACAATATGACCAGTAAGGGACTAACTATGGACTACAGTTTTTCCAATATGAAATGGAGCGAGGACCTGGGGGCATACTATCCTACGGAAATACGGGAGGAAGCAGCAGATAGATACACAAATATTTATCACTTCGAGGAAGTAGAATTCAACAAAGATTATGACGACAGTATTTTCAAGCCCGTTTTCGAAGAGGGTCAGACCATATATGACGGGCGATTTGATCCGCCGAGGAGCTACGAATACAAAACTCCGGAACTGCGTGATTAACATCTCCGATTTCCGGGGACAGTATACTCATTTCTTTTTTTTCAAAGACCTTTTATCCACAGATTCCACAGATTTTCTCTGATTTCTTTTCTTGGCCTGCGTTGATCCCCGATCGAGCCGGGGACGCCTATTTCACGCTTCGGTGCCAGGCACCAAAGCGTGACTTAAGACGGAAATCAGTGTTGATCCGCGTTTATCTGCGGCTATGAATCTTTCCTTTGGGCGCGCGCCGCGACGCCCCTACAATGTGGTTCCGAATCTTTTGGGCACGGCGTGGACTGGCCGCGGAATTCATGATAGAATGATTGTCGGAAATCTCGACTCCTGAAATTTTTCCGCAAAATGCGCGCGTCGACCGAGAAGCAGGAGGAGCGGATGATGCCTTTCGCCAACCTTCAAATGCGCGGGCCAACCAAGCAATAAGAGGAGCAGACGATGCCTTTTTCCAACCTTTTGAAAAACGCGGACAAGTTCCTGCGCGATCCCGAGCTTCTCAAGACTCAGGAGGGCCTCACGCAATTCGCGTGCGGCGACTGCGATTTCTATAAGGAGGGCGAGGACGAGCATCTCGCCTGCGGCGCCTATCTTCTCATGAAACTTTTGCTGGCCAAGAACGTCGTCACCGTCGAGCAGGTCGTCGATGCAATCCGTTCCGACATATCTGACGCTTAATCCCGAGTGCTCGCTGCGGCTGCTCGAGGGACCATGCGTTTTCAACAAGGCCGACGACGAGCTGTATGAACTCGACCGCGAGGCCTTCGATTTTCTGCGGCTGATGCCCGTCGACGCGCGTTCCGAGACCGCCGCAAATGCGGACGCCGAGTTTCTCGACTACTGTCTCGATGAGCGGATATTAATAGAGGGCGAGCGAGCGAATCCCGCGGGCGGCGTCGCGCAGAGTCCGATTCCGTCGCTCAGATATCTGCTGCTGCATATCACGACACGATGCAATCTCGAGTGCGCACACTGCTTTCACGGCGACGTCGAGCCGCTCGATCTGTCGGTCGACCGGATAGAGCGCGTGATGAAGGAATTCGACGAGATGCAGGGCTTGCGCCTGCTGGTCTCTGGCGGAGAACCCACACTCCACCCGCGATTCGGCGAGATCAACGACCTGTTCGACGCGTTTTCTTTTCGCACCGTGATCCTGTCGAACGGGACGCCGTTTGCCGACGCGGCGGCGGCGAAACTCGTGCGCGCGCACGAAGTGCAGATAAGCCTCGACGGCGTCGGCGCCTCGCACGACGCGCTCAGGGGCGCGGGAAGCTACGACAAAGCGCTTCGCGGGCTGAAAAACGTGGCCGACGCCGGCGTTGACGTGTCCGTCGCAACAATGGTACACTCGCAGAACATCTACGATTTCGACGAACTCGAGGCAATAGTCAAAGGCCTCGGAGCGAAGGAATGGAGCATCGACGTGCCAGCTCGCGCCGGCCGCTGGCGGCGGGACCTCGAGCATGGCGCCGGCCATGCGGAAATCGGCCCGATCCTCGGGCGCGCCTTCGGAGGAGGAGCCCATTTCTCGGGCGGAGACGACTGGGCATGCGGCGCGCACCTGTGCGCAGTCATGGCGGATGGAACCATTTGCAAATGCGGATTCTATGGCGATTCGCCAGCAGGCGTCATCGACGACGGACTCGAGAGCGGATGGCGAAACGTTCCGCGAGTGAATTTACGGCGGCTTAGCTGCGATTGCGATTTTATTGCCGATTGCAAAGGAGGCTGTCGTTACAGGGCGGAAGTCGCCGGCGACGCCCTCGGTAAAGACCCCGTGATGTGCGCGGCAAACGGGTTGCCGCGATAACCCTACAGGAGGAGGTGATTTGCAGTGAAAATCCGCAAAGTGGTTCGCAAAACCGGCGGGACCTGCAAGTGTAAGTCCTCATGCTAGGGGTTGTATAAGCAGGCAAGAGGCCTTCGTTCGAGAGAGCGAGGGCCTTCCTGCTTTGCTCCTTCCCCTTTGTCGCCGCCGCGATCTGCCGGGCATTCCCGAAAAAAGAGACGAAACTGGTGTGCTGTTGCCGGGATTCGCGTGATCTTACTTACCACCATTGGTGGGCTGAGCCCACCATACAAGACTACATGACTGCCATAGGTTTTCTTCTCCGGCTTCTCAGGGGTCGGCCATGTGCCGATGGCAACCGTCATTGCGTC
>CBDUSG010000446.1:0-3707 GCA_965369575.1 uncultured bacterium
CAAGATAAGAATCGAACTCATCCAAATCATTGCGAAGTGAGACCACCGCCTCCCTGATTTCCTCCGGGTTGCTCATGCAGATGTCGGCCCACATCTCGGGATCGCTCGAGGCTATGCGCGTCGCGTCGAGGAATCCTTTCCCCACCAGTTCCCCCTGGCCGAGGTCCAGGGCCCTGAGGTTGGCCACCAACAGCGCGGCGACTATATGCGGCAGGTGGCTGGTCCTGGCGACGATGCGGTCGTGCGCCTGCGGCCCAAGCTCGATGACCGTACTGCCGAGACGCTCCCACATTTGCGCTATGGCGGCGGTCACCGCCGTATCCGTCGTCTCCGTGGGCGTTACAAAAACGGTGGCGCCTTCGAAAAATCCGGCCGAGGCGTGCCTGACGCCCTTTTTCTCGGAACCGGCAAGCGGATGACTGCCCACATACGCCGCCCCCGCCCGAGGCAGCTGTTCGACGGCGCGAACGATCTCTGCCTTGGCGCTTCCGACGTCGGTGATGAGGCAGCCGTCGCCGAGCGAGTTTTCCAGTTCGGAGATAATTCCTGCCACGGCCCCGACGGGCGTACAGACAATGACGAGGTCGGCTCCGGCGGCGGCATCGGCCAGCTCGTCGTCGGCCCGGTCGATTGCACCGATTTCGAGCCCGGCCTCGATCGATTTGCGGCTGCGGCCCAGGCCTATTATCTCCCCGCACATCTCCCTGGCTTTGAGCGCGAGACCGATGGATCCGCCCAGCAGCCCGATGCCTATTATTGCGACTTTATCGAAGAACAAACCTTTATGCCTTTACTCCCTGGCCGAACAGGCGGCGCCGACGACGTCCAGGGCGCGCCTCAACGTGAACGCCCCTTCGTAGAGGGCTTTGCCTATTATCATGGCGACGATCCTGCCGGGCGCGAGCCTTGCGACCTCGGCAACATCGGCCAGGCTCGAGATGCCGCCTGATGCGACGATGGGCGTCGAAACACCCTCGGCCATCTTTTTCAGGGCGTCCGTGTTTGGGCCGGATAGCATGCCGTCGCGGGCGATATCGGTATAAATAATCAGTTCAGCGCCCCTGGCCGCGACCTCGTTGCCGAACGCTATGGCGTCTGAGTCGGTCACATCGTTCCAGCCTCTGACGGCTACCTTGCCGTCGCGGGCATCTATGCCGACGGCGATCTTTTCGCCGAAGCTGCCACAGGCCTCGCTGAGGAAATCCGGGGATTCGAGCGCGGCTGTACCGAGCACGATTCGGTCCGCGCCGGCGTCGAACACGCTTGTGAGGAGAACGCGCGTGCGGGCGCCTCCACCGAACTGAATGGGTATGCTCACGGCCGCGCGTATCGCTTCGAGGGAGGCGAGGTTTTGGGGCTCGCCGGCGAAGGCGCCGTCGAGATCGACTACGTGGAGCCATTGGGCTCCCTGCTGCTCCCAGTTCCTCGCAACGTCGGCGGGATCGCCCGAATAGACCTTCTCTTTTTCGGGCCTGCCCTGCTCGAGCCGTACACAGCAGCCGGCTTTTAGGTCAATCGCCGGAAGAATTATCATTGTTGCCCAAGTGCGCCTTGGCGATTTCCACCAACTGGTTGAATACCTGCAGATCGTTGACGGCAAGCTCGGCCAGCATCTTCCGATCCACCTCGACCCGGGCCTTGTTCAGTCCGTCGATGAACCTGTTGTATGAGAGCCCGCTCATTCGTGCGGCGGCGTTGATGCGCGTTATCCAGAGGCGGCGAAACTGACGTTTGCGCGTTCTGCGGTCGCGATAGGAAAAGCGGAGGCTGCGAATGACCGCCTCGTTCGCAACGCGGTACAGCCTGCTCTTGGCTCCGTAGTAGCCCTTGGCCATTTTCACGACTTTGCGGCGGCGGTTGCGAGAGGCCGGGCTGTTTGTTGTCCTAGGCATTGTCTGGATCACTCCTTGCGTCGTAATGTATCGTTCTTACTTGGGGCCGAACCGAATCATAGGCACAGCATTCTCCCGACCCGCTTCCTGTCGGCCTTCGAAACCAAAGTGCCTTTTCTCAGCCTGCGTTTGCGAGAGCTGCTCTTCTTTGTCAGTATGTGGGCCTTATAGGCCTTTCGACGCTTAACTTTGCCGCTGGCGGTCTTTTTGAAACGCTTTGCCGCGCCGCGATTGCTTTTCATCTTCGGCATATCACTTATCCTTTCTCAAAAAACAGGACATAAATATACTTCTCCCCCCGAGCAAGATAAGAATCAAACGGGCCGAATTTAGAGGAAATTAGTGCTTGGGACCCAGAACGAGGGTCATGGTGCGGCCCTCCATTTTAGGCTCTTGTTCCACTACAGCTATGTCCTGGGTATCCTGAACCAGCTTCTCGAGTATCTTGCGGCCAAGTTCTTTATGAGCCATCTCGCGGCCTCGGAACCTTACGGTCATCTTGGCCTTGTTGCCCTCGGTAAGGAATTTCTTGACATGTTTGAGCTTGAACTGATAGTCATGATCCTCAGTCTTCGGGCGGAACTTCATCTCCTTGACATGGATTACGTGCTGATGCTTCTTGGCCTCTTTGGCTCGCTTGCTCTGTTCGTACTTGTACTTGCCGTAATCCATGATCCGGCAGACGGGTGGAGCCGCCTTTGGCGCCACTTCCACAAGGTCGTAACCTTGCTCGCGAGCTATCTCGAGGGCTTCCTCGACCGAAACCACTCCGATCTGCTCGCCGTCGGCGCCGACGAGGCGTATCGAACTGGCGCGAATCCTCTCATTCACCCGTGTCTTGTCGACAACTCTATCGGTTTTCTTGAACCTTATCGGGTATCACCTCCGCCTCTTCGCGAATACACCGGACAAACAAAAAAGGACGGCATAAAGCCATCCTCCCACACGCCATATAACGTGAGTTCGATAACCCTGAGAGCGGCTGTTTTTGACAGCGCAACAGGGTGAGAAGCTATGGCTTCTGCTTTCCGACGCATTTATCGCTTTTCAATGAATGCGTATCTTTTTCCAGCAATTTTCCACCAAAATGATACCACAGTCCTGACCCCGATGTCAAGCGATCCGTCAGGCCGAGCCGCCCCCGTTAAGGGGTCAGACGGTAAAAACGCCAGAACGGATTGTCATCTATCGGAAGCACATCGACCTTATTAAAACCCGCCTCTTTCGCGAAACCGCGCAGTTTCGAAGGAGCCATCACGGTGCCGATCGCGGCCGTATCCGGAAAGCACATCGACTGCGGCAGGCAATGCAGCACGCTGAAGTTATACATCATGTGGCCGAAGAAGTTGCTATTTTCTTCCAGCGAATCTTCGACGGCCTCCTCAGACACGAGCACGGCGCCGCCCGGCGCCAACAGCTCGCGCATACGCCTGAGCGCCTTTACAGGATAGGCCATGTCGTGAATGCACTCGAACACCGTCACCAGGTCGTAGGACGATTCCTTCAAAGGCGCATCCTCGGCGGATGTAGCGTGAAATGTTATCCGGTCGGCCACACCGGCCTGCCGAGCAATGTCTCTGGCCTGCTCGATGGATTCGGCGTCCATATCGATCGCGTCGATTTTTGTCTTGGGAAAACCCTGAGCCAGGGAGACGCATGACCAGCCCAGACCGCAGCCGATATCCGCCACGCGGCCGCCGCTTTTTAGGCGGACCTCGACATCCGGCATTGTCGGTATCCATTTGGTTGCATAGTCATTGACGAACATGGGTCGATTCCCCATGCCTATAGCCTCGAGCGTGTCATTGCCATAGG
>CBDUSG010000447.1:0-3698 GCA_965369575.1 uncultured bacterium
CTCAAATATTCTTTCAAGATTTTCCTCGGGAATGCCGTGTCCCGTATCCGTTATTGAGACCTCGACTTCATCGGTTTCGGCGAGGGCGGCTGAAGCAATAGATATCCGGCCGCCGTGAGGCATCGCTTCGGCGGCGTTCACCAGAACGTCCAGGATGACCTGCTGGAGTTGAATAGGGTCGGCCGTAACGAGCGGCAGGTTTTCGTGGTATTTGGTCTCCACCTTGATGTTGCGGAAAAAAGCCTGCTTTGATACAAATCTGATGGTTTTAGAAATAACCTGGTTGATACTGGTGGGCCGGAAAATCAGCGTATCCTGCCGGGAAAAATCCAGCAATTGGCCGACTATCTGCCGGCAACGCATGGCCTCATCCCGGATCAGCTTGAAATCCGGAAGGCGCGGATCGTCCGGCTCAGCGCTTTCGATGAGGTCTTCGGCAAAGGTAAGAATGCCGGTCATGGGATTATTGATTTCATGGGCCACCGAGGCTGCCAGCTTGCCGATCGAGGCAAGCTTTTCAATCATTATCAGTTGCCTTTGGCCGGAGAGGATTTTCTGCTGCATCTTGTTGAATTCAACTGCCAGCGCCCCCAGTTCCGCTTCGCCCACGGGGATGTTGTGCTGAAGATCCCCGTTGGCCACACGGCTGGTGCCGTCGAGGAGTTCCTTGACCGGACGCGACACCCAGTTGCGGATCAGCCCCCAGACGATCAACGATGTCAGCAGCGCGATCAGGAGGGAAAGTATCATGAGATTGGTGTGGGATTTTCGCAGTGACTCATCGATATCGGCGTAGGATACATCCAGTTGCATCACGCCGAGAACGCTTTCGTCGGGAGAATGCGCGTGACATGCGCTATTGAAACATTCTGGGCCACTGTAAATGGGCAGGGATATCTTGGCGATCTTGTGCTCATCGTAAACCGACACGTGCGAAGACGCGGGCATGCGCTTGAGCGCCGGCGAAGCGGCGGTCGTGTGGCACCCGACGCAACTGACATCGCTTATCGGAACCTCAGCGGTTGCGATCGAACCGCTGCTGTAAACGGGTGTGCCAGTGTGAGTCAGCAGATTGACTCTTTTTATCGAGCTCTCCGCGGCCATCTGTTTGATTGCCGATTCAATCTCGCTGCGCCGGTTCTCGAGCATGCTGAAGCGAAGTATGCGCTCGAGCGACCGGCACATCTCAAGGGAACTGTTCACGAACGTGTCCATCGCCTGTTGACGTTGACTCATCAGGCTGAAATGCGCGAAGGAGCCGGTCGTGAGGACGAGCAGAACGGCTATCATGATGGCCAGCCGAACACCGATCCCGACACGCCTTTTTGCCTGAAATAGGTTCAATTGAGCGTCTCCTCCGAAGCTTTTGGGAGCTCTTCCAGGGCCCAGTCAACATCGGCCGTGAGCTGGTTGACGGATTCATAAAACCGGTTCGTGTTCGATGCAAAATGCAGAAGTATGTCGTTCAAGCGACGCGGTATGTAAGGGAATAATTTCCACAAATTCATGATTCGATGCTCATGGAACGCGGATGCGTCGTCCTTCCCGAGACTTCCCTTGACGGCTTCGGGAAATGCGTCCGAATTGAGGACTTCATGAAACGTCCGCATTCCCATTCCGACACAGAATTGAAGAACGTTTCCCATGCTCCATATGTCGTAGTCGGAGAAGTCCTGTGTAAGGTCGAAATCTATCCATCGGTACTTCCCGGTATCCCGCTCCACCAGGATGTGGTCGCTCCTGATGTCGCCGTGACACAGATTGTTGTCGTGGAGGAACTGGACAGCCTGAAAGCAATCGCCGAGCTTTCTCAGGATTTTCGGCATCGATGTATGAAAGTATTCTTCGTGCGATTCGCTCATATCCTGAATCAGGTCATAAAAGGACGCGCCGTGAATATACTCGATGGCCCTTACTTCATTGCCGCGCCGATCGAACAGGGCCCGCCCCTGCATAAAGCGATCGTCGCCTCGAACCAGTTCCAGAACCCGGGTCTCCTTGTGAGGGTCCCGATAGCACTTCACTTTGAGCCTTCCAATGGTCGCCTGAAATTCCTCGACATAGACCATCTTTATTATCTGCGGAGCCCCCGACTCAAGGTCCACGGCCTTTTTTACCCAGTATTTAGGCTCATTGCTCAGGCCGAAGCGCGATTCATAAATGTTGCCGGTAACCAGGAGGTATCGATCATCCAGGTCGATCACCTGACCGCGATGAATGTTCATGAATTCGGTCGTATCCGTTATTATTTCCAGCCTTTCCGGGGCCGTCACATTCGAAACCGCCTCGATCCGTTCTCTTATCCAGGCATGTTTTGACTCGTTCATTTTCACGAAATGTCACAAATGCCACGGCAATCGACATAATGCCGGCCATTGCCTCTGGGAAAGCAACGCTTCTTTACAGCAGTTCATATCAACTCGCGACCTCTTCCTTAACCGCAATCGTAATCTTGTATAGGACGGTCAATATCAACAGGCCCGTCGCCCAGACGCCGACGGCAATCGTTATTTCCGGTATCGTCGGAGAATACTCGGTTATGCGTTCCAGGGGTGAAGGAACGAATCCACCGATTACCAGCCCAAACCCCTTCTCGATCCACAACGAACCGAAAGTAGCCATACAGGCTACAGCTAAAACGTGTTCATTTCTTCGCAAGCGAGGGACGATCAACAGGAAGATGGCCACGGCGGCAAGTATTGCGGACACCCTCATCCATGGAACGAGCTTCGCGTGGCCCTCCAATCCGAAATAGAGGTATTGCAAACCGTGCATGTGCCCGGGTATCTGGCTGTAGAAGGCTGTGAAGAATTCAAGCGATACGAAGAACGCGCTTATGCACAGAGCGTATACGACGATCCTCGCCAGATTCTGAATGGCCTCTTTTCCCGGGTCGAACTTGCTGACCTTCCTGACAAACAGACATAGAATGATCAGAAGCGCGGGGCCCGCGGCGAATGCCGATGCCAGGAAACGCGCGGCCATGATCGCGGTTAGCCAGAGATGCCTTCCCGGCAGGCCCGAATAAAGAAACGCGGTAACCGTATGTATGCTCACGGCCCAGGGAATAGAAAGATATATCAAGGGTTTTATCCACGCCGGCGGGGGAACTGAGCTTTTCTCCGCCGCCAGCGTTTTCCATGCAATCGTGATGTTCAGGACAAAGTATCCACTTAGCACCAGCATGTCCCAGAACATGATTGAATTGGGCGTGGGGTGCAGAAGCAAATTGAACATTCGCGCCGGCTTGCCGAGGTCCACCGTCACAAACAGGATACACATCGTCACGGCCGACACGGCGAGGAACTCTCCCAGAACGGTAATTTTCCCGAAGGCCTTATAGTCGTGCAGGTAATGAGGCAGGACTACCATGACCGCGGATGCCGCCACTCCAACGAGAAATGTGAACTGCGCAATGTATAAACCCCATGAGACATCTCTTCCCATGCCGGTTATTCGCAGACCTTCATTCAGTTGATAAAGATAGCAGCCGAAGCCAATACCGATGGTGACAAGCAGGAAGAATATCCATGCGTAGTATTTTCGGCTTCCGACCAGCGCTTTTTCCAGCATGGCGCCCTCACAGAATGTAGAAGATTCGCGGTTTCGTTCCGAGTTCCGGTCTTCGTTGAACGGTGAATTCCATGGAGATGACATCCCTGAGTTCTGAGTCGGGGTCCTCCAGGTTTCCGAATATC
>CBDUSG010000448.1:0-3698 GCA_965369575.1 uncultured bacterium
CAATGAATGGTGATCGATGGTGACCGATGAAAAAGTAGATTTCTTGCCAGTGGACCTCTATGACTTTCTGGGGCAGGAAATTGGAATCAGGTCCAACTCGGATGAAGTGCTGTCACATATCAGGTCGATGTATGGCAGGTTTTATCGCCGAAGCGACGATGGGCCCTCAGGCCGGCGCATGAAGTGGGAGGACGTCGGCCGGCCGGGGATGCAGATCACAGATAAGCTGGCCGATTCGGGTGAGCTTTTCATCAACGACAAACATTATCTTTACCATCTGTCGATGGTTGACGGCTACAGCCACTTCACATCGCAGAATATCCAAACCTCCGCTGAAGACCTGTCGGGATTTTGCGATCCACTGACCCTGATTCAATCATCGCTCCTGACAACAATCACAATTGAAGCAAAGGGACACCACCTTATTCACGCCGGCGTCGTTTCGCGGCATAACAGAGGGATGATTTTCTCGGCCACTTCGGGTATGGGAAAAACCACACTGGTCCTGAAACTCGTAGACCGCGGTTGCAAGTTTCTCTCCGATGAGGTCGCATGTTTCAATCTCGGGCAGGACCTCCTGGAACCATTTCCCCGCAAACTGAACATCCGTGCCGAGTCCGAAGAACTGCTCGGTTTGTCCCTGGGATCGAATGCGGCGGCTGATTCCATCGAGCCTGATGGATCGGAGCGGACGCTGGACATCGAGGAGATCGTTCCGGGAAGCATTTCCGATCGATGCACCCCCAATTATATTATTTTTCTGCGGGGGTTTGGAGAAAAGCCCAGGCTGGAGCAGGTCTCGGGTTCCAACGCGGTATTCGATCTGCTGAATTCTTATATCGGTCCGATAGAGAATCCCGCTGCGCTGGTCTTCGAGTTCGCCCCACTGTTTAATAATGCCAGTTGCTTCAATCTGGTGCTGGGAAATCCGGATGAAACGGCCGATCTCGTTCTGAAGTTGGTTGATGAAGAGAAGACGGCAGGATAAGCAGGTCAACGAAATGATCCCCGAAAATCATTTTCAGGCTGTCCTGAACATTTGGGACGAAAGACAGGAAACAAGCGCCTGTACGATTGAGGGGAACTGTATGTCCCCTGCGATAAAGGAGGGAGACAGGCTCATCATACGGCATGGGAGCCGGGATATCCGCGTGGGCGACGTCGTCATTTTCGGTTGTCCCGGTAAATTCTACGTTCATCGCATTATTCGAATTGATGGAAAGAAAGGGGAAGAGTCGTTCCTCCTCAAAGCAGACCGGAACAGCTTTTTTAATGACCCTGTGACACGCGATGAAATATTGGGAAAGGTGATAGAGGTTCATGGATCAAGCGGGCATTTTCGCTTGGACTCTATCTTTTGGAAAGGCCTAAACCGAATTCTGTCAATGCGCTCACATATAGGTGTCAAACGCCTGAAAGGCGATTCCTTCACATGGAAGGCAATCAACTTCTCCTCTGCCTTTCGGTTTCGGATAATGCCGAGCGGGCCGACTATCGGCAATATTGTGTGGCGGCAGATCTGCTGGATGAATAGGATACTCAGCCGCGGAATCGCTGGTAGAGGCATCAGAACGGAGGAGTGAAGAAGATGGCGCCAAGAATACCTGTCCGTAGGGACGGCGTCCTGTCCCGCCGAATAGGAGATGAATCGGTTCTGTATGATTCGGAGAAGGATTCTGTGCATATCATCAATGCAATGGCGGAGTTTGTCTGGAACATGTGCAATGGCTCGAACAGTCTTGATGAGATAGAGCGGCATGTGAACGACACCCACTCAATCCCGGAAGAAGCCACGGTGCGTGAGGATCTGGAAAGCATTATCCAGTCCTTCGTCGATCTGGGAGTGCTCAGCATTAACGCCGCCTGAACGGCACGGGGCCGGACGAAACCACATGTCAATCGGCGTACAACTTACTACTCGATGCAATCTCGATTGCACTCACTGTTTTGTGAATGGTTCCGGGGACAATCTTCCTCTATCCACTCTCGAACAAATTATTGCTTTCGCAAAGGCCTGCAACTGTTCGTGCCTCGATTTCACGGGGGGCGAACCCACCTTGCATCCGGAATTTCCTGAAATCGTCGAGATGCTGTCCGAGAACGCTCTGGGTTTTACCATGGTTACGAATGGCTGGGATTTTGTCGACTGGTATCAAAGCGTCAAGCGCCATCTCGACACCATCAGAAGGGTGGTTTTCAGTCTGGACGGGGCCACAGAGGCTATCCATGATTCGAATCGAGCGGAAGGTTCATATCGACGCGTTCTTCAGGCTGTCAGCATATGCCGACACAAGGAAATTCCGTTTGGGATACGCACGACTGTCACAAAGAAGAACATCGACCAGCTGGAAGAAATCGCATTACTTGCGGCAAAAATCGGAGCCGAAGAACTGGTACTTATCCCCCTCCTGCCTACGCCTCGCATGGCCGCGCTAAAGCTCATTCCAACTCCTGAGGATCTGGAGGAAGTCGTCGAACGTGCCGCGCGCCTGCGGAAGATCTTCCGCATGAAAATTACGCTTGCCGCGGGATATTTCGATCCGGACCCCCTGGCATTGTGCCCCCCGATGACGATGAAACAGCTCTTCGTGACCTCAAAAGGAGAGGTCGGATTCTGTTGTCATTTGAACAACTACGACGGCGGGGCAAAGGATACGGACATCATCGGGAATCTGGACGAGATGAGCCTCCATGAGGCTCACGAGGCCATGATCGATGCCGTGGCCGCATACAGAAAGGAGAAAATCCAGCATTTTGAAAAACAAGCATCTGGCACGCTGGATCATTTCCCTTGCTGGTACTGCCTGAAATATTTTGAGAAGGTCGACTGGTTGGCAGAATTTCCCGGCAACCCCTGGGCCGATGAACTGCCCGGGGCCACATCACGTAAGCCCATGGAAACCAATGCCGAGATACGGGGAAGATAGGACGAATTACAGATCCAGGATGGCGGAATGATTGCGGAACAGCTCAGATTTCAATCGAATCCGGAGGTAATCGACACGGTCCTGGATGAGAATGAGGCAACCCTCATGCATCTGGAAACAAAACTCTCATATGCCCTCAACGGAACCGCCCTTAAGATATGGGGTCTCTTGAAGCAAGGGTGTACCATCGACGAGATTGCAGAGAAGATCCATGAAGAGTTCGACGTTAATCGGGAACGAGTCAGAAAAGACGCGACAGAACTTATCGAGGACCTGCTCGCTTTCAAACTGATAGTGCCACTCAAATGAGAACCACGGAAAGTGACAGCTTCAGAGTTTGCCGACATACGTGGAACGTTATGAAATCGCATCTTGCGGGATAAAAATGGTGTCATCCTCTCACGTACATAATCTATTGTTGATCCTGTTGCGGTCCGATATCGATGCGGAGGCATTACGTCGGATCGACGGGATTATCGAAAGAACATTGGATTGGGACTATATCCTCAAATGCGCACAAAGGAGTCACGTGGCGTCACAGGTCTATCATAGCCTTAAGACCATCGGCAGGAATAAGGCAGTTCCCCCAGGCGTGTGGCGGGAGTTCGAACTATCATACCGTAAAACCGGAATTAGAAACACCCTCCGCTATGAGGAGTTGAAAAAGGTATTACGCTCATTCGAAGAGGCGGGAATCAGGACACTCATCCTCAAAGGCGCACAAAGGAGTCACGTGGCGTCACAGGTCTATCATAGCCTTAAGACCATCGG
>CBDUSG010000449.1:0-3694 GCA_965369575.1 uncultured bacterium
ACCGGTCCCGGCTTCAACGTCACCGCCTCGCTCGCGGCCGACGGCAGCGGCATCGACCTGACCGACACGGTCAGCACGGGTCGCAGCCAGATAATCGTCACGGAAGCCGGCGGCACGACCGCGGCCGATCTGGGACTGCTCGGCACAGGCTTCGGAGGCACGCTCAACGGCTCGAGGCTCGACCCGGCGGGAACGCCCTCGACCCCCATATCGCTTCTCGATGGAGGCGTGGGAATGTCGCTCGGCGTGATTCGCATAACGAACGGCGACCTGTCGGCGTCGGTCGACCTGAGCGGCGCAGTCACGGTAGGCAATGTTCTTGCGGCGATCGAGCGCGCGGGTGTAAGGGTCGACGCGACGGTGGACACCACCGGCAGGCGGCTCGTCATAACTTCGCAGACCGGCGACACGCCCATCATAATCGTCAGCGAGGGCGCCCTGGACACGGCTGAGGACCTCGGCCTGTTCGCGCCCGGCATCTTCGAGACAGCCGAGGAAGTGCGCCAGGCGCTGCTCGACAACGACGCCGAGCGCCTCTCGATGCTGATCGAGAACATCGATGAAGGAATATCACACATCATCGACTTGAGAGCCGGCACGGGGCAGCAGCTGTTGCAGACATCGTTCGCGCGGGAACGGTTGATGGACCTCGAGATCAGCTTCGAGGAACTGCGCTCGATAACCGAAGAGGCCGACCTCACGGAGTTCGCTATCGAGCTGGTCAACAATGGGGTGATCTACCAGGCGGCATTGGAGACCACCATCCGTGTCCTCCAGCCGACCATTTTCAGCTTTCTCGGGTGATTTGGCGCGTCGGACCGGGGAGTAAATCGAAAACATGAAGATAGACACGAGAGTGCTGGGTGAGATTGAGCTTGCCGAGGATCAGATCATCGAGATGCCCACGGGGATGATCGGGTTTCCCGCAACACGCCGCTACTCCCTGCTCTCATTTGAAGACCCGGAAGTCCCGTTCATGCACTGGCAATGCGTGGACGACCCCGCCCTGTGCTTCATCCTGATCGATCCCGCCCTGGTATTTCCGGATTACAAGATCGCCCTGCCCGCGGCGGAATTCGAGGACATTGAGCTTGAGTCGGCTGACGAGGGATCGGTTTACGTGGTGGTCACGATCCCGTCCGATCCGCAGGAGATGACCGCGAACTTGATGGGTCCGGTAGTGATCAACAAATCCGCCCGCAAGGCGAAACAGATTGTGCTTACCGATCTTCGTTATACGACCAAGCACCGGGTATTGAAGCGGGAGGCGCCGGGTCATGCTTGTGCTAACTCGGAAAACGAATGAGAGCATCATAATCGGCGATGAGATCGCGATCACGGTGCTTGGCATCGAGGGGGACCATGTCAAGCTGGGGATCACGGCGCCAAAAGAGATTCCCGTCCATCGCCGGGAAGTATATGAGCAGATAAAGAAAGAGAATGTCGAGGCCGCACAGTCATCCGCGATTGATTTCTCCTCCATTTTGAAACTCCTGCCTCCCCGGCGATAGCATCCTTCCAGGTTTCAGCAGGAATATAAAACGGCGAAGCGTTCCCTGCGCGGGATTCATCTTCCCAGGATCATCAGGATGGCGACGGCCGCGCATACGCGGACGTTTTTAACGGGGTCTTCCACATTCTTTTTCAGAAGCTCGAGAGAATCCTCATCGCCGATGCGTCCTATCGCGACGACCGCATCGGCGCGCATCTGCCAGCTGTCGCTTTTCAGCTTCTTGCTCAGCGGCCCGATCACCGAGATGTCTCCGACCTTGCCCAGGGCGGTGACGGCCATGCTCTGGGTGCCGGCGTCGGCATCTTCGAGCGCGTCGGCCAGCAGCTCGACACCTGTTTTGTATCCGAGCTTGGCGAGGGACTCGGCCGCCTTATATTTGACCGCCTTGTCTTTGTCCATCAGCGCCGAGCGCAGTGGGACGGCCCCCTTCTCCTCGCCGAGCCTGGCGGTCGCCTCGGCCGCGCTGATGCTCACCATCTTTACCTTGTCGCGCATCAGCGGCACCACCTGCTCCAGAGCGCTCCTGTCGCCGATCATGCCCAAGGCCCAGGCGCTGCTCGCCCTGATGGGCCAATGCGCGCTCTTGAGTCTCTTGCTTATATGGGGGATGGCCGTAAGCGAGCCGATTTCGCCGAGGCACTCGATGGCGAACATCTTCAGTTTTCCTGCGCGGCGCTTGCGGGTGCGGACCTCCGCGGCGGTCGATATCGCGCTCGGGCTCAGGCTCAAGACCTCGATGAGCCTTTTCGAGCCGTCCTCCTCCCCGAGCTGGCTCAGGGCCTTGGCGGCATTGACGCGAACGTAGTCGTCGCCGTCCTCGAGGGCGGCCCTGACCAGCGGCACGTGCCCTTCGCTGCGGAGTTTGCCCATGGCGTCGACGATCCAGAACCTTACGAATCCGTCGCCGTCCGACGCGGCGGCGGCCACGGCGTCGGCGGCCGGACGGACGAACTCATGCGGCAGGCGATCGGCGGCGACGCCGATTCCCCATGCCGCGCATGCGCGCGTTCGCCACTCGTCGTCTTTGAGCGCGTTTCGCAAAAAAATCCAGCAGAAACGCCCGAGTTCCGACCTGTCCTCAAATTTGACGGACATGGTCTTTCTCTCTCCGTGGCGAGCGTCCTGCTGTCTCTCCGGCTCGGTACCCATACGACGACCTCCCTGGCCACATGAATAAGATACCACATCCGGCTCTCTGTCGGCAAGCTTTGGCGGGTCAGAGGCTTCCGGCAAGTCCGGGCGAGTTTCGCGGCGAGCAGGCGGCGACGCGACGCCGACATGAAAAGCGGCTCCATTGGATCCGGGCAATTTCCCCGCCGGCATCCTTAAGACCGGGCGTTTATCGGCTTCCCTCGGCCGGTTCAGCTTGACAAACGGGCGCTGGTACTGTTAATTTAGCACAGAAAAAGTGCGAGAGCATGGAAGAGAAAGGATGATAGAGTGACAGACGGTAAAGATAGGGAGCAAGAAATTCGAGAAGCGAAAAGGGCCGAGATCAGGATCGGCGAGGACTCGCTGAACCGCCGCACACATGTGGGAACCTATGGGAAACGGGTTATTGACATCTCGGGGGTTTTCAGCAGGACCGGCCTCCGCTTTTTCAATCCGGGCCTTGCGGATGTAGCCGTATGCAAGAGCTCGATCAGCTATGTCGACGGCGAAAACGGCATCCTCCTTTACCGGGGGTATCCCATAGAGGAACTGGCCGAGAAGGCGACATTTGTCGAGACCGCCTACCTTCTTGTCAATGGACACCTCCCCAACCTCGCGGAAAGGGAAACCTTCTCGCGCGAACTCACATATGCCTCCAACATTCACGAGGATATGAGGCGCTACTTCGACGGCTTCCCCTCACACGCCAGCCCGATGGCGATGCTGTCATCGATGATTATCGCCCTTTCGACCTACCATCAGGATGACATGGAAGGGGAGAATTGGTTCGAAAAAACCAGCACGAGCCTTCTGGCGAAGATAAAGACGATCGCCGCTTTCTCATATAAGAGAAAAAGGGGCGAGCCTTACGTGTATCCCAAGGATCGCTTCTCCTATTGCGCCAATTTGCTGCACATGCTTTTCGACCGGCCCAACAAGTGGTACGAGGTTGACGAGCGGCTCGTCAACGTGCTGAATAAAATACTCATACTCCACGCCGACCACGGGCAGAACTGCTCGACGACGACC
>CBDUSG010000450.1:0-3672 GCA_965369575.1 uncultured bacterium
GGACTCATCTGACATGGCAGTTATTCCTTATCTTGTGATCAGCCCGAACGCTGTTTTGAGTTTTCTGGGCCTGATCCATGGACCCGATAAGACGGTCCCCACGCCGGCCGAGGATTGGCGCGACGCCAAAGTCGACGTCGTCATTCCCGCCTTCAACGAAGAGCGCAGCATCGCTTTGTGTCTCGCCTCGATTATAGGGCAGACGCTTCAGCCGCGCAGGATCATCCTCATCGACGACGGTAGCCACGACAGGACCGCAGAATTTGCCAGAAGTTTCGCCGAGCTTAACGACATGGACATCCAGGTCATCGAGCGCCGGGCTTCCATCGGCAAAACTCCCACGATCAAGCGTCAGGCCAGGGAATTCGACTCGGACGTAGAGTTTATCCTGGACGGCGACACGATACTGGAATCAGAGAACTATATCGAGCGCACGGTGCAGGAGTTGTATCAGGGTGTCGGCATTGCGAGCGCGTGCGGCACGATCCTGCCGCTGCGCGACCGTGACCGCAAGTCGATGGTGGCGACGCCCGCAGTGCAAAGGTTCATGGAGGCCAACACCGACGCCCCGGTCCATCCCGAGAATCTGGGCCGCCACCGCCGCCTGCAAAGAGGGATTACCAATCTTTATCGCGACGTCCTGTACATGTTCCTCCAAAAATTCGTCTATCATGGGCAGATGGTATTCTTCGGCTCGATTCTCAATCCTGTCGGCTGCGCCGTGGCGTACCGCCGCAAATATGTCAAGGATTTATTCGATCATTACGAGCCGACCCTCGGCGACGACCTGACCAACTCCGAGGACATATTCATCGGGTTCGCTCTCGTTAATCAAGGCTACCGAAACATACAGCTGATCGACGTGTGCGCGCGCTCGGAAGAGCCGGAGGCACAGGTGCTTCCGCGGCAGCTCTATATGTGGTCGTCCTCGTTCATGCAGAGCTGCTACTACTTCGATGTCCTGCTGCACAGCCCGCTCAAGGCTTTCAAGCGACACCGCGAGCGGCGCCGCGTCAAAAAGTCCGGCGTCGAGGAAAAGCGGAACGTTCAGGAGCAATACCGGCAGCCCTTCGGCGCTGAATATACAAAGGAATACGGCCGTCCGCTGGGATGGGTTTTCCTGATGTCGGCGCTGGAGAAGATTTTTTTCCCTACTGCCATGCTGATTATGATCGTGTTAAGACTATGGAAACCGCTGGCGATAACCCTGCTCGCCGAGAGCGTAGTCGCTTTGACCGTATTGACAATCATCGCGAAAGGACGCCGGCTGGAATACCTGCTGAAAGGGATTGTCGTATCTCCGATTCGATATCTGGCGGTGTTGTTCGATCTGGTGACCGCGGTCCGGTTTTTCTCGGATTTGTGGATATTCAAAAGGCGGACCTGGCGAAAATGAAGACTCATATTGTCTTTGCGCTTATCTTTCTGATCTGTCTGTCGGCGCCCGCATCGGCCCAGCTTGCCGTGCCTCCCGAGGGCCTGAAGGCCGAAATGGCCGGGCAGTGGGAGAAGGCCGTCCGGGTATACAAGGACGTGCTGAAGCACGAGCCCGAGAGGGTGGACCTGCTGCTGCGGATTTCCGACATCGAGGCCCGTCTCGGCAATCCCGAAAAGGCGGCGGCAGCCCTCGCCGAGGCCGCCCGGCTCGCGCCGGATGACGCCGAAATCCATATCCGGCTCTCCCATGCCTATGCCGTCAACGACCGGCCCGAACTGGCGCTGGCAGCCGTCGAGCGCGCTCTCGAGATCGAGCCCGACAACCTCGAATACCTTCGGACCCGCGCCCGGCTCGCAAACTGGACGGGCGACTCCGAGACAGCGGCGGAGAGCTACAATCGGATACTGGTCCTTTCGCCCGGTGACGATTCGACGCTGCTCGATTATGCCCGATCAAGCGCATGGAGCGGACACACCGACGATGCCGCTTCGGCGTACAGGGAGTACCTCGACGGGAATCCGGAGCGTGAGGATGTGTATATCGAATATGCCAAGGTCGAGGCATGGAGAGGCAACTATGTCGGCTCATTGAGCGTGTTGGGCCACTATCAAGAGGAATTCGGCGAATCGATCGATTATCGTCGAGAAAAGGCCCGGGTGCTCGCGTGGGCGAGGAGGCCGACCGAGGCGATGGAGCTGATATCGCCTTTGCTCGAGATGGATCCGGACGACTACGAAGTGAATTACTCGCACACAATCGCCCTCTATCACGCAAACCGCCCCTCCGAGGCGGTCGAAAGCCTGGAAATTCTTTCGCGGTTGCGGCCCGATTCGGAAGAAACGGAGGACATACATCGCTTCGTTTTGACTCCGTTGCGCACGCAGATCACCGTCGCGGGAAGTTTTTATACCGATTCAGACGACCTGGACCGCTACCACGGCTCGGTGATCGCCGAAACCTCTCCGAGGCCGGAAGTTCGTCTCGCGGCGGGAATCGAGATCGATCATCTGGAAGCGGACAAAGGCAGCGGATTCGACCGCATAAGCGGCGGAGAAACCGCCCAGCACAAGAGCATTTGGGTGGGAATCACCAATGTAGCTTCGACCGATGTGACCCTCGACGGCCATGTCGGCGTCGCCGATGCCGAAAGCGACGAGAAATTCATTTTCGGCGCCGGCCTGGATTATCACCCGGTGGATAACGTAAACCTGCGCCTCGAAACCGATTACGGGTTCTATGTCATCTCTCCCCGCACGCTCGATCTTGGCATCAGGCGCAGCCACAACCGGGCGCAGCTCGATTGGGAGCCCGATCTCGAGCATACAGTCATTTTGGCCTTGGGCTACAGCCATTTTTCGGACGACAATGACAGTTGGGAAGTAATCGCTGCGCCGCGCCGCGCGGTGCTGAGGCGGGAAAAAATCAATCTCGACATCGGCGTTCGGGGCACCTGGTACGGCTTCGAGGAACAGCTCGACAACGGCTACTACGATCCCGACTTGTACCAGAGCTATATGCTGACGAACCTGGCCTATTGGAAGATCAGCGACGACGACGGTGTCAGCGTAGCGTTGGATATGGGTTTTGTGAAGGACGACGAAATGGACGACTTCCGCTTCGGGTGGGGCCTCTCGGTGGAAGGAATATTCGGTCTTTACCGCGACGTGATGCTCAGGGTCGGAGCCAGCCTGTTCAACAACCAGCGCACAGCCGGCGGCGCGTTCGAGGCCTATGAGGTCCATGCCGCGCTCACATGCCGCTTCTGACGTATCCGACCCTCTGCTGCTTGCCTGCATCTATCCACTTCTCTTCCACGACATCGCGAAATCCGAAGGGAATAGTCTCAGAGCAAATCCCCATGGCTCGGAAATATTGCCACAAGACTGACAAATTTGCCCGGAAAACTTGAAATTGGCGGCATTTTCTGGTTTAATCGCACTAGTGTCGTGTCAACCGTAAACTTGCCGCTCTCATGCCTCCGGCGACTCGCCGGGCGTCGGCTATGTGACAGCTGCATGGACAGCTCCTCGCTGGAACTGAATCAGTAAGGGTGGTTATGAAATAAGGCTTTTTTTTGACAGACCGATACCAGGCGCGTTCACCCGAACATTAACGGATTCAGCCGTCGCTACCCTTCAGGAATAGAGATGCGAAGCATCTCATGTCAGCGGCGACTCGCCGCGCCGCTTTTCCAGATATCACGTTCTCGGGGAGGGAAAACATGTCAATGCTGT
>CBDUSG010000451.1:0-3670 GCA_965369575.1 uncultured bacterium
CAGCTTTTTTCTTCCGTCCGGCGTTTTCGCATAGGCGCTGAAAACGTAGTCGATGGGCTCGGAGAATTCGGTGCCGATGCGGACGAGGCCCAGCTCGAGCCGGTCGCCTCTTTGCACGCTGACCGAATACGATTGGCGCGGACCGTCGGGTCGCTGAGTCGCGAACATGGTCTGATACGCGAACGCCTCTTTCCCGATCGGCCGGCGAAGGTATCCAGTGGAGGCCGCCCGCGTTTCCGGAGGGGCCCCGAGAACACCGTCTCGCAGGGTCTTGCCGAAAACAACGAGCGCGACGGCCATTGTCACAAGACAAACGGCGCCCCACAGAGCCATGCGGACGAATCTCTTTCGCCCGCCTCTGTCGCTGGCCTCGCCGGACTCCATATTAAAGTGCTCCTGAGCTCTCGGTTACTTGATGCATTTCCCGCTCGCACCGGTTTTTCCCAACCCACAAAATAACACAATCGGCTATCGATGTGAAACCGCGACACCTTGGAGACCAGCCCGACAGGCTCGGCGGCAAGCTTTATGTCATTTCCGCGAAGCTTGTCCTCGACCCCCGATCAGCGTCGAGGGCAGGCCTTGATCGGGGAGCGGAAATCCGGAAACGTAATCGGCCTTCCCTGCGACCCTCATGGAAGATTGGTTCGGCGGCTCCTCGCACAAACAGACCTCCGAAGATGGAAGAGAGGGGGGAAGCTCAACGGATTTCCGCGGGCGGGCGTCAACCCTCGCAGCCGCGCAGCTTCTTGTGCCAGTTCCACGCCGTAGTCAATATTTCGTCGATCTCGGAATGCCTCGGCGACCAGCCGAGGTCGGCCTTGATTTTTTCGGCGCTCGCGACCAGCTCGGGCGGGTCTCCCGGACGGCGGGCCGAGCCCACATGGGGAACGTCTCTGCCCGTCATGCGCGCTGCGGCCTCGATGATCTCCCTGACGGAGTATCCTTTGCCCGTGCCGACATTGTATGCGGCGCTCGGTCCGCCGCCGAGGAGATGCTCGAGGCATCGTATATGCGCATCGGCGAGATCACTGACATGGATGTAGTCGCGCACGCATGTTCCGTCGGGCGTGTCGTAGTCCGTGCCGAAAATCTCCAGCCGCGGCAACCGACCCAGCGCGGCGTCCAGCACGAGGGGAATGAGGTGCGTCTCCGGGTCGTGACTCTCGCCGGTCTCGCCATCACGATCGCAGCCGGCGGCGTTGAAGTAGCGCAGGCTGCTGTACCCGATTCCGTGGATGCGCTCGTGACTCTTTAGAAGATCCTCGAAGAGAGATTTCGTCTGGCCGTATGGGTTTATCGGAAGCTGGGGATGGCTCTCTGCGATGGGAACTTCGATGGGGTTGCCATACACGGCGCACGTGGACGAAAAAATGATGCTCCCGACCTTGCCTTCCACCATCGCGGCGAGAAGGTTCAGGCCGCCGAGGACGTTGTTCTCATAATATTCCATCGGCCGCTCGACCGATTCGCCGACGCAGCAGGAGGCGGCGAAATGAATGACGGCGTCGACGGGATATTTCGAGAAGACTTTTCGGACGGCGTCGATGTCGCGCAAATCGGCCTCGACGAATTCACCGCCGAGCACGAGATCGCGGTATCCGGTCGAGAGGTTGTCCAGCGTCACGGTCTCGTAGCCGCGTGCGAGAAGCTCTTTAACCGTGTGGCTTCCGATGTAGCCGGCGCCGCCGGTGACGAGAATTCTTGCGGGGCTCATCGCGAAGATACGCCGCCTTTCAGCGGAGAGAAACCGACCCGATGCGTCAGAGTTTCACGACCTTTGCGTCGTTTATGTGCTTGATCTTCTTTACATGCTCGACAACGGATGCCGTGAGTTCGGAATCCAGGTTCAGGATGGTCGCCGCCCTGCCTCCGCGGCGGGTTCTGCCAAGCGTCATCGCGCCAATGTTTATGCCGTTTTCGGCCATCAACGTGCCGAGCGCGCCGATTATGCCGGGTTTGTCCTCGTTCAGGCAGATAAGCACCACACCCTCGGGCGAGGCGTCGACGTGAAACTCGTTCAGTCGCACTATCCGCGGGGTCGTCCGGCTGAACAGAGTGCCCGCCGCAAGCCATTCTCCCTCGTCGGTAAGCGCGCGAACGGTGATCAAACTGGCATAGTCGCGCAGCCGGCGCCCCTTGCGCTCGGTCACCGTGATCTTGCGCTCGGAGATCAGCATGGGCGCGTTGACGTAATTGACGTTTTCATGCAGGAAGGTATCGAGGAACCCCTTGATGACAGCTGTCCGTATCGGGCGCGCGTCGAATTCTTCGATGTCGCCGAAGACCTCGACCACCAGCTCGGACACCTTTCCCGACGGATACTGCGCCTGGAAGCGGCCGAGTTTTTCCGCGAGATCGAGGTAGGGCTTGAGTTCCTTGTAGACCTCGGGATCGATCGGCGGAACGTTGACCGCGGTCGGGACGGGCTCGCCTTTGAGCGCCCGCACGACGTGCTCGGCGACCTCCCTGGCCACGCCTACCTGCGCCTCCTCGGTCGACGCGCCGATGTGCGGCGTGACGACGATCGATTCAAGCTCGAGCAGCGGGCTGTCAAACGGAGGCTCGTTTTCGAACACGTCGAGAGCCGCGCCCGCGATCCTGCCGCTTTTCGCAGCCTCATACAGGGCCGTCTCGTTGATGATTCCGCCGCGCGCGCAGTTTATGATGAACGCATCCGCCTTCATCATATTGAAATGCGGAGCCGAGATTATGTTCCTTGTCTGATCGGTCAGCGGGACGTGGACCGTCATGAAATCGGAACTCTTTATCAGTGTGTCCAGATCGACGGGCTCGACGTTGATCGAGCGGGCGCGTTCGGGCGAGAGGATCGGATCATAGCCGAGAAGTTTCATCCCGAGCGCGTACGCGCGCCGTGCGACCTCGCTCCCGATGCGGCCGAGGCCGATTATGCCGAGGGTCTTTCCGTAGACCTCCGTGCCCGTGAACCTTTTTCGCTCCCACTGGCGGTTCTTGAGCGACGCGCACGCTTGCGGCACGTTGCGCGCGAGCGCAAGCATCATCGATATGGTATGCTCGGCAGTCGATACCGTGTTTCCGCCGGGCGCGTTCAGGACGACGATGCCGCGCCTGGTCGCCGCCGGGACATCTATGTTGTCGAGTCCGACGCCTGCGCGACCGACGACCTTGAGGTCCTTTCCCGCTTCTATGACGGCCTCGGTCACCTTCGTCTGGCTCCGCACGATGAGAGCGTCGTAGCCGGAGATCGTTTCGACTAGCTCTTCGGGCGAGAGCCTGGTTATTACGTCGACGCCGAAGTCGCTCTTCTGCTTTATGACATCGATCCCTTCCTGCGCGAGGGAATCGCTGATAAGTATCTTCATTTCTCGTGGTTTCTCCGAATCCCGGGTGGAAGCCTCTACCGGGAGAAGATTCTCTGGGCCGCCGCGACGCCGGCTCCCGGCTCGCAATCGTGGCCGAGCTCCCGCAGGGCCATCTCGATCGCCGCCACCGTGGTAATCGTATCCGACTCCGAGCAGTAGCCCAGATGCGCGACGCGGATGATGTTCCCTTTTAGTTCCGCCTGTCCGCCTGCAACCGTTATGTTCATCTCATCGCTCAGGATCTTCCGCAGCGCCTCGGCGTCTATCCTCCCGGGCATGACCATTGCCGTCGCGACGTTGGAAGGCGCCTTTGCGAACAGCTCGAG
>CBDUSG010000452.1:0-3667 GCA_965369575.1 uncultured bacterium
GCCTTGGACAACTTGCGGGACTCTGAGACCGGACAATATACGGTTGACACGACACCAGCGGCGCGAAAGCGCCGGAGTCTGCAGGAAAGGAATCGAGGAGTGACCGGAACAAGCAGTGTTTCGAAAAGCCCGCGGCCCGGGGCCGAGTTTTCGTGGGCCGAGCGCGGCCTCCGCGTGCTCGTGGCTCTTCCGTTCCGATTGGTGCGCCAGGAGATCGGGTTCTTGCGGCGCAACGGTGTGGGAGTTGAGATCGTACTATACGACACAAACTGGATCTGCAATTACCCGGCCGCCAAGGTGGCCAAGGTGGCCGACCTGCTGCGGGAAGCCGATATTGAAACCATGGTGCACGGCCCGATACACGACTTGAATCCGGGAAGCCTGGACGTGGTCGTCCGCGACTACACCCGCCACTGTTACTTCAAGACGCTCGCTATCTGTCACGCGCTCGGCGCGAAAGCGCTCGTGCTCCATCTCGGTCTTAATCCGCTGCTGCCCGAAAGCGCTCTCGACGGCTGGCTCGAGGGCAGCATACGCTCATGGGAACCGATTGTGGACATGGCCGAACAGATCGGGATGAGCATTCGGCTCGAAAACATGTTCGTGCCGTCGCCCAGGTTCCTGGTCGCCCTTAAGACCCACTTCAAATCCGACGCCGTCAAGGTATGTTTCGATATCGGCCACTTCCGCGTATATTCGAAGGCCACATTGGAGCACTGGCTCGATGAGCTTGGGACCGACATCGTCGAGGTTCACCTCAATGACAACAACGGCTCCGAGGACCAGCACCTGCAGCTTGGGAGGGGATCCGTCGATTTCAAGAAGTTCTTCGCGGAGTTGATGGCACGCGAAATAAGACCCGAATTCACGATCGAGATGACCAGCGACAAGTTCGAGGCAAGCCTGCGCTACCTCGACAGGAACGATCTGCTGGCACCGTTTGGAAAATCCTGAAGCGCACTACCGATCGCGCCGGCGTCCGGCCTCGCCTTTTCGCCCCTTTTCGCAATCCGCAACGCTTTGCTCAGCTCCTCTTGCGACGTCATTCGACCTGCTCGAACAGGACGTGCAACTCGACAAGCGCGACGGGATCCTCGACCTCCGTCTCGAGAGAGAATTCGCCCGTGCCACCGGGCAACAGCGTCGGCGGGTCCGTCGGAATAATGAAGATTTCGAAGGGGACCTCGCCGGCGAAGAGCATCTTCACTTCCACGGCAACGTTCGAAAGCTCATATGGAGAAGCGTTTCTCAAGGTCCCGGAGAGTTCCACATCCTCGTATTCCTGCCTGCAGCTGATGTCCGAAAACTTCAGGTGGCGAATGGGGAAGTCCACCGTTTTCACTACGCGTCCGGACGGCAGCTCCTCGTTTGTCTGGTCAAATAACGCGCAGCCGACGGCGGCCTGGAGCATCAGCGGAACGAGAATGAAAGCAGCCGCTACGCGTATCTTCATGTAAGTCGCCTCCTCTTGCCGGAATCAGGAATCGAGCGTCTCAAACGCCCCGGCGCGGACCCCGAACAAATGCCCGTCCTCCCGAGGCGTTTTTGCGGTTCGCATATTCTAACACGAGCCCGCGAGAGGGTCAACCGTCGCGCCCATACTCGTCGCGTCCGGCGCAGTTGAACTCGGTTGAACCTCGCGCCTTTACGGATGCGACAACGCGGCGGGCTCCCCTGTGCCGAGAACGAACGGCGTGCACGGACAAGAAAAAACCTTGAAATCGAAGGGCCGGCCGAGTATTATTATGTGCGCATCCGGGAAGACGCGCTGTAATTTCTATAGCGCCGTAAGAATCCGACGCCGCCAGGGGAGCAGCAATGAAATCAGACACCATAGCGAGACTGTTTCAGGAGAGAGTACAACTCTCCGGAAGCAGGCTGGCAATAAAGTGGAAAGTCGATGGCGAGTGGGAGGACGTCTCCTGGGAGCAGTACGGCGAAAACGTGAAATACTTCGCGCTCGGCCTCCTCTCGCTGGGCCTCGATCCCCGGACCGCCGTCTCGATTCTCGGATACAACTCGCCGCAATGGGTGTTCGCAGACGTCGGCGCCATGTCGGCCGGAGCGGTCACCGTGCCCATCTACCACACCAATACGCCCGAACAGGTCAGGTATATCCTGGATAATTCGGACGCAAAATTCGTGGTCACCGAAAACAAGGCGCAGACGGACAAGGTCCTGGAGCATCTTGGCGATCTGCCCGCAATCGAAAAAATCATCGCGATCGACATGGACGGCGTGGAAAAGGGCGACGTCGTGATGGCCTTCGATGACGTGCTCGAGATGGGGAAACAGTTCGAGAACGAGGCGCCCTCGGCTTTCCAGGACCGCATCGAGTCGGTCCGCCCCGAGGACCTCGCGACGATAATCTACACATCGGGCACCACGGGCCCGCCCAAAGGAACAATGCTTACGCACGCCAACATCATAGCGCACGCGCGCGCCCAGAGCGCGGCTGTCCCGATGTCGGAAGACGACATCACCGTGGCGTTCCTGCCGCTCGCGCACGTGGGCGAGAGGATGATCGGCCACATAAATCGTATCTTTGGGGGACACGCCGCCGCATTTGCCGAGAGCATCGACAAGATACTCGATAACATACGCGAAATCCGGCCCACCTTCTGGGGCAGCGTACCGCGGCCTTATGAGAAGATTCACGCCGCCATTCTCGCCCAGGTCGAGGGGTCGTCGCCGCTCGGAAAGGCCATATTCAACTGGGGGCTGAAAGTAGGGATGGAGGCGCAGCCCTATTTGGAAAAACAGGCCCCCCTGCCGCCCTTTCTGAAGCTCGAGCACGCATTGGCCGACAAGCTTGTGTACGGCAAGATCAGGAACTTGTTCGGCGGGAGATGCAGGTTTTTCGTTGTGGGAGCGGCGCCCATCGCATTGGAAATCGAGCGATTCTTTCAGGCGCTCACCCTCAACATGATCCCGCTGTACGGCATGACGGAGGCGACCGGAATCATCACAATGAACGCGCCTGAGTGCCGAAAGATCGGAACTGTGGGCAAAGCGCTCCCGGATATCGACCTGAAGCTTGCCGAGGACGGGGAACTCCTGGCGCGGGGACCGGCCATGTGCAAGGGGTATTTCAAGCGAGACGACGATACTGAGACGCTCATCCGCGAGGGCTGGCTGCATACGGGCGACATCGCCACAATCGACGACGAGGGCTATGTCCGCATAGTCGACCGCAAGAAGGACATTCTCATAACGGCCGGCGGCAAGAACGTCGCGCCCCAGAATATCGAGAACCACTTCAAGGCAGATCCCCGCATCAGTCAGATGATGGTTTACGGCGACCGCAAGAAATATCTGACGGCGCTGTTCACGCTGAACGAGGACGAAACCACCGCGTACGCAAGGGGAAAAGGCCTTTGCCTAAAAAACTTTTCCGAACTTGTCAAACATCCCGAAACGACGAAGATGATGGATGAAATCGTGCGTGAAAAAAATCGCGACCTGGCCAAATTCGAGACGATAAAGAAATTCGTTATCCTTCCGCACGACCTGACGCAGGAGGCGGACGAAATAACTCCGACCATGAAGGTCAGGCGCAAGATCGTGACGAAAAAGTATGGGCACTTGCTCGATGCTCTCTATGAGCGGTAGTGTCGTGAATTCGTTCGGGCGCACGGCCCAATCATCCATTTACAACAAGGTTTAA
>CBDUSG010000453.1:0-3658 GCA_965369575.1 uncultured bacterium
TATCTCGTTTTGATGCCCACCGTCAACCACCTCGGAGTTTCCCGCAAGATCGAGGGCGAAAAGGAGCGGGACCGCCTTAAGAAAATAGCCGAGAAGGTGCGTCCGAAGGGCCTCGGCCTAATCGTGAGAACCGTCGGCGAAGGCAAGGGAAAAGGCGAGCTTGAGGCCGACGTCAAATACCTGACAGGCCTGTGGAAGAAGGTCGTCAGACGGATGGGAAGCATGCCGTCGGCATCGCTCCTGCACAGCGATCTCGGACAGATCGCTCGCATCGTGCGCGACGTGTTCAACGACGAAGTGGACAAGTTTATCATCGACTCGAAGCGCGATTACGACAGCGTGCTCAATCTTCTCGAAAACCTGGCGCCCCATCTCAGGTCACGCGTCGAACTCTATCGCAAGCGCGCGCCCCTTTTCGAAAAATACGATATCGAGAACCAGATTGAAAAGGCGCTCAGGAGAAAGGTATGGCTTCCCAGCGGAAGCTACATCGTCATCGACCAGTCCGAGGCGCTCACGACTGTAGACGTGAACACCGGCAAATTCACCGGCCGCCAGAAACTCGAGGACACCGTTTTCAAGACAAACATGGAAGCCGCTTCCGAAACAGCCCGCCAGTTGCGGCTGCGCGATATCGGCGGAATCATAATCGTCGACTTCATCGACATGGAAAAGATCTCCAACAGGAACAAGCTTCTCAAGGCATTCCAGGATGCGTTCAAGGGTGACCGGTCCAAGACGTACATCCTTGGAGTGACCGAGCTCGGCCTCATCCAGATGACCCGCAAGAGGGTCAAGCTCAGCCTCACGCCTTCGCTCTGCGAGCCCTGCCCCTACTGCGAGGGCACCGGATGGGTGAAATCTATCTCGACGACGACGATACAGTCGCTCAGGCAGATCGAAAGACAGTGCAGACAGGACGGACACGACGACATCACCCTGACCGCCCACAAGGATGTGATTCAGAGAATCTGCGAGAGCGAGACCGACGCCCTCGCAAAACTCGAAAAGAAATACCGACGAAGCATCACGCTGAACGTTTCGCCGGATTGCCATCTCGAGTACTTCGCGATCGCGACGGGAAAGCCGGATCGCAATTAAATGTCATCAATGCGCTCGTCGAGCAGAGTGATGTTTCGCCAGAAGATGCGATGCCGCTCCCGAATAGACCGCTGCCACCTGAATTGCTCCCTCCTGCTTGGAATTCTTCGAGATGTGCCGAGATGCCTTCTTTTAGAGAGCATGGTGATGCAATGGAGATAAACAGGCGGACATTCATAAGAAGATCGATCGTTGCAGGCGGCGCAGCGCTGGGCGTCGGTGCGCTCGACGCGCGGCGAGGATGGGCAGACGAAAAGGGGAGCGATTCAACTATGCGCCAAGTCCCGCTCGAAAAAATCGAGGGCATGATAACGTTCCACGGCGAAGTATTCCCGGACAATCCCAACAGGATGTTCCGTGAGGGGAAGTTCGACGAGGCGCCCGAGCCCGAGCGCGACGTCGACGTCGTCATAGTCGGCGGCGGCGCCGGAGGACTCACCGCCGCCTATCGCCTCAGGGATCGCGACATCCTGCTGCTGGAAGCTCTGCCCGAGTTTGGCGGCAACTCGATATATTGCGAGTGGGAGGGTATGCCGTTCTCGCTCGGCGGGCAATACATCGGCATGCCCGGCACGTGGGCCGACTCGGCCTGGGAACTGTGTCGCGAGCTTGGCCTGTCTCCCGAGCGAGACACCAGCCCGCTGGTAGTCGTCTTTCCCGGCAACCGCCAGGTCACCAACCCGTACGGACTCTGGGGCTTTTTGCGAATGCCGCTCCCATGGAGTGTCAAACGCGGCATCATGCGGTTTTATCTGCGCGACATGCCGAAGATCGACTGCGAGGGCCGCAAAGACGAACTCGACAAAATTCCGTTCTCGGAAATTCTCAAGACGTACTCGCCCGAGTTTCGCGAGTGGTACGAGCAGCTCGCCAAGCCGTATCCGCGCACCGACGACGTGTCGGCGTATTACGCTATCGCGTCGGCGCAGGATCGCGACTACGCGGGCGATGCGGGCGTCGCCTCGATGCCGGGCGGGCTCGGCGCGATTATCAGGGCGCTCGTGAAAAAGGTGGAAGAGGCCGGGCCGGGCCGCATGCTGACGGGCGCGTTCGCCTACAAAATTCGGCACGACGGCGAGGGGCGCGTGCTCGCTACCTACTGGTGCGACGGCCGCGTTTCGACCGTGCGAGCAAAGGCGGCCATCATCAATGCCGAGGCCAACGTCGCCACAAAAATCCTCGAGGACATTCCACCCGAGACCAAGGAGGCGATGGAAAGCATGCGCCGGTTCAGCTATCCGACGTTCCACTTCTGCTCGCGCAAGCCGATCTACCAGCGCGGCTACCGCCTCGGCGTCATGAACTCGACGATCCAGGCGATCACCGTTTCGGACTGGTTCTGCCGCGACCGCGGGCCCGACCGGCCGAACATCCTTTCATGCTTCAACAAGATGTCGCTCGAGGACGTCGAGCAGGTGCAGGACAGAGCGGCGATGGTCAAAATGGCCGGGCAGGTCCTTGGCGAGATCGACGAACGCTTCCCAGGCGCCGGCGAGAAAGTCGAGGCCGTGCACGTCTTCCTTCGCACGCGCAACTACTGCGTGCCGTACCCCGGTTACATCACGGAAGTCTTCCCGAAGCTCGGCAAGCCCTACGGCAATATTCATTTCGCCAACGCCGAATACGTCAACCCCATCACCCACTTCCCGGAAGCCATCGACGCCGGCGCCACCGCAGCGAAAGAGGCAAGGAAGCTGCTGGGGTGAAAATGTGGGGGAACTGTAGAAGTTGCTCATGCGTGTGGAGGGGGTAGAATATGAAGTACTATGATTTCATCTTTTCCCGAACGAATAGGGGAAGTTCAGGCTTGGACGCTCTTTCGATCTCCTTTACGGCTGCAAGTATGGCTTCGATGTTTGCCCGGTTGCTTTTTCGATTCCTGAGAAGGGGGCGTGCGCCTTGGTCCAATAACATCTCATTCCCTTGCGCTGTTTCTGGTATTCCTTCGTAAACGGGAGCAAAAAGCGGGAGCCCCATCGCAAGACATGCTTTTCCCGCCTCGATGCTTCCTCCCGTCACGCCAGCCTCTATAACAAGCATCGCACTTGATAGGGCGCAGATAGTTTTATTACGCTGCATAGCATTTCGCACGCTCCAAGGAATCCCCGGCAGAAACTCACTAATTACAAGTATTCTTTCTCGGTCCCAAGAATCCCGCAACTCCTGCTTAGTCTTGAATCTCAGCATTCCCTCTGCTAGTACAATGGTTGTTGTGCCACCACACTCAAGTGCCGCTCTGTGAGTTGTCAAATCTATTCCTGCCGCGTATCCCGAAACAATGTTTGTCCCACTATATGCAAGTTGATCGGCGCAATCCTTAGCTGTCTTCAGCCCCTTGCTGCTTGGTTTTCGCGATCCACAGAAGCCCACAGAGGGTTTAAAAAGCAAATCCCGGTTGCCAAACATGGTGAGCAGGAGCGGAGCCTTTTTACCGAGAAAATTGCGTACTCGATCCGGATAATCTTTATCGAAGATGGTAAGGAGTGCAACCTCAATCTCCTTGAGTCGCTCTACTGTGGCCCTTACTGAATCCTCGTTAGAAAGAAAACTTTCTATC
>CBDUSG010000454.1:0-3653 GCA_965369575.1 uncultured bacterium
AGAGGTCGTCGAAGAGGTCGTCGAGGAGGCCGAAATCGAAGGTGAAGAGCCCGAGGTTATCAGCGCCGAAGCCGAAAAGGGAGTCAAAGAGGGCGAGGAGAAGCCCGAGGCTGCCGAAGAGAAAAAACAGGGCCCGCAAGCCAAACGGAAAACCTAAGAGTGAAGATCGTCGTCGGACTTGGGAATCCCGGGCGACAATACGCAAAGACCAGGCACAACGCCGGCTTTATGGTTGTGGACAGGCTCGCCGCGACGCATTCTCTCTCGTTTTCAAAAGCCAAATTCAAGGCTGCGATGGCTTCGGGCCGAGTGGCGGGCCAGGACGTCATCCTGGTCAAGCCACAAACGTTTATGAACTTAAGCGGCGAGGCGGTCGGCCCCATCGTTCGCTATTACAAGCGTGAGCCTTCCGACCTTTTGGTGATTTACGACGACGTCGACATCCCGCTTGGAACGATTCGCCTCAGGGCGCAGGGGGGCGCAGGCGGGCACAAGGGGATGAAGTCGATAATATCGAATTTCGGCGAGGAGTTTTCGCGGCTGCGCGTGGGCGTCGGCGGCGGCGAGGCGCGTTTCGAGGATTTGAGCGATTACGTGCTCGGCAAGTTCACCTCGGATGAGCAGGCCGAGCTCGAGAGGATAATTCAAAGGGCGTGTGAGGCCGTCGAGGCGGCGCTCACCGGCCCGTTTGACAAGGCGATGACCGCGTTCAATTGAAGGTGTCGAGATGAAAAAAGTTTCGGGCAAAAAGGCGAATCGCCGAAGCAGAGTGATGGTCGAAGGCGTGGCCAAGGGCCCGCATCGGTCGCTTTTCAAGGCGATGGGACTGACCGACAAAGAGCTGGCGGCACCGATGGTGGGAATCGCATGCGCATACAACGAGATCATTCCGGGACACATCCATCTCGACAAGATCGCGCAGGCCGTCAAGGACGGCATCCGCATGGCCGGCGGCACGCCGATCATGTTCGGAACGATCGGCGTTTGCGACGGCATAGCGATGAATCACGAGGGGATGAAGTATTCGCTGGGCAGCCGCGAGCTGGTCGCTGACTCGGTCGAGATTATGGCGCGCGCGCACCCGTTCGACGGCCTCGTGCTCGTGCCCAACTGCGACAAGATCGTGCCCGGCATGGTCATGGCCGCCGCGAGACTGGATATCCCCAGCATCGTATGCAGCGGGGGACCGATGCTGGCGGGCCGACTCGATGGCGAGGCCATCGACCTCAACACCATGTTTGCGAGCATACCCGCGGCGGACAGCGGCGAGATAGACGCGGCCGTCTGGAAGGAAATGGAAAACTGTGCGTGCCCGGGCGCAGGCGCGTGCTCGGGTATGTTCACCGCGAACACGATGAACTGCCTGTGCGAAGCCCTCGGGATCGCGCTGCCGGGCAACGGAACGATCCCGGCCGTATTCGCCGAGCGCTACCGCTTCGCGAAGGAGGCGGGAATGGCCGCCGTCAACCTGATCAAGCGCGACATCCGGCCGAGCGACATAATGACCAAGAAAGCGGTGGAGAACACGATCGCGCTCGATATGGCGTTCGGCGGCTCGACCAACTCGGCGCTGCATCTTCCGGCGATAGCGCATGAACTCGGAGTCAAATTGCCGCTCAAGCTTTTCAACACGATCTCGGAGCGTACGCCTCACATATGCAACATGGTCCCGGGCGGGCCGCATCACCTCGAGGACCTCTATTATGCAGGCGGCGCCGAGGCAATACTGAAGACACTGCTCAAGGGCGGTCTCGTCGACGGCGGCACGCAGACCGTTGCGGGAAAGAGCCTGGCGGCGACACTGCGCTCGGCGAGCGTGAAGGACAAGAGCGTCATCAGGCCGCTCAAAGACCCGTATCATGAAAGAGGCGGGCTGGCCGTTCTTTTCGGGAACCTTGCGCCCGAGGGCGGCATCGTCAAGCAGTCTGCCGTCGCGCCCGAAATGCTCAGGCACAGCGGGCCGGCGCGCATCTTCGAAAGCGAAGGCGCCGCCGCCGAGGCGATCATAAGACGCAAGATCAAGGCCGGCGAGGTGATCGTGATTCGATACGAAGGCCCCAAGGGCGGGCCGGGCATGCAGGAGATGCTGACGCCGACGGCTTCTATCAAGGGAATAGGCATGGACAAGGAAGTCGCGCTGATAACCGACGGCCGCTTTTCGGGAGCGACGACGGGGGCCTCGATCGGGCACGTCTCGCCCGAGGCCATGGCCGGCGGCCCGATAGCGGCGCTGCGCAACGGGGACATTATAGAGATAGACATCCCGGCAAAGCGGCTCGATGTCAGACTCACAAAGGCAGAGATGAAAAGACGGCTCAAATCGTGGCGTCCGCCGAAGCCGAAAATTTCAACCGGCTACCTCGGGCGCTACGCGAAGCTTGTTACATCCGGCAGCACAGGCGCTGTTTTTGAGGACTGAGGAAAGGCGGGGATCGATTTCACCATGGCCAAAATGAACGGTTCGCACATACTCGTTGAATCACTGCGGAAAGAAAAAGTCGACGTCCTCTTCGGGATTCCCGGGGGCGTGGTGATTCCCGTGTATGACGCGCTGTACGACTCGCCGATCAGAGTGGTACTTGCGCGCCACGAGCAGGGCGCCGCGCACGCGGCCGACGGTTACGCGAGGGCGACCGGCAAGGTGGGCGTGTGCCTCGTCACATCGGGCCCGGGCGCCTGCAACATCGTCACCGGTCTGGCCACCGCCAATATGGACTCGGTTCCCATGGTCGCGATTACGGGGCAGGTTCCGAGCCCCATGATCGGGAACGACGCTTTCCAGGAAGCCGACATAGTCGGAATCACGCGGCCGGTTACAAAGCATAATTTCCTCGTCAGAGACGTCAAGGACCTTGCCAGGATAATCAAGGAGGCGTTCCACATCGCTTCGACGGGAAGGCCCGGCCCCGTGCTGATCGACCTGCCGAACGACGTCGCGGTTTCGGAGACCGAGTTCCAGTATCCTGAGAAAGCCGACATACGAGGATACAGGCCCAATTATGATGGCAACATGAGGCAGGTAAAGTCGGCCGCAAAGGTGATAAATTCTTCGCGTAAGGCGGTAATTTGCGCCGGTGGAGGCGTGATACTGTCCGGCTCGTCAAGGCAATTGGTTCGTCTGGCTCGCAAAACGAGGATACCGGTCACGACGACGCTGCTCGGCCTGGGCGCCTTTCCGGGAACGGACAAACTGTTCCTCGGCATGCCCGGAATGCACGGGACGGCCTACGCGAACTATGCGCTCACCGAGTGCGACCTCATCGTCGCGGTCGGAGCGCGGTTCGACGATCGCGTTACCGGAAACCTCGAGGAGTTCGCGGTCGACGCCAAGATAATACAGATCGACATCGATCCGACGTCCATAGGAAAGAGCGTGCCCGTGGATATTCCGATAGTCGGAGACGCCGGCAATATTCTTGACAAGTTGATTCCCCTTGTCAATCGAGTCGACAACAAAGACTGGCTGAAGCGGATAGACGAGTGGAAAAAGAAATATCCGCTCGATTACAGGGACACCAAATCGATTATCAAGCCGCAGTACGTCGTCGAACAGATTTACGAGGCGACGGCGGGCGAGGCGATCATCGCCACTGAAGTCGGCCAGAACCAGATGTGGGCGGCGCAGTTCTACAAGTACAACCATCCGCGCGGAC
>CBDUSG010000455.1:0-3645 GCA_965369575.1 uncultured bacterium
CCCGTGACCGACCGCACATAGACGCCGTCGGTGGCGAGCGCGACGTCCTTCAGAGCCTTGTCCTCCAGCCGGGTCGTCACCATCTTTCCATCGCTGTATTTGAGTCCGCCTTCGTGGAGCGGAATGGGCGCCTCCTCGTCCTCGCGCCCGACGCCGATCGAGTAAATCTTGATGCCCTTCTTCTTGGCTTTACGCGCGGCTGCGACTGGGTCGCCGATGAGGTTGCCGCCGTCGGATATCAGGATTATCGCCTTCGAGCTGCGCTCGAGGTCGTCGAATGCGCCGACCGCCTTGCGTATCGCGCCCGCCAGGTTCGTTCCCTTCTGAGGGACGACGCCGGTATCCGCGTGATCCAGAAGCATCAGGAGCGCGCCGTAGTCCAGGGTCAGCGGGCACTGCAAAAACGCGCCGCCCGAAAACACGACCAGTCCCACGCGGTCGCCTCCCAGCATGTTTATCAGGTCGTACACTTCTCGCTTGGCGCGCTCGAGGCGGTTCGGCTTGACGTCCCTGGTGAGCATGCTGTCGGAGGTATCCAGGACTATCACTATGTCTACTCCCCGCCGCCTGATCTCTTCCCAGTGGAAACCCCACCTCGGGCCCAGCAGGCAGACCACGAGAAACAGCACGCCTGCCATGAACAGGACGATCTTCACGCGGCCCTTGACGCCGCTGTATCCAAGCACGACGTGAGGGCGCATGGTCTCGCTCACGAATCGCCTCAGGTCAGCCTTCTTTTTCGCGGCCCCATATGCGATAAGCAGCCCAAGAGCCGGCACAAGCAGGAACAAGATAAAATATTGCGGGTCCGCGATCTTCATTTTTTAGGGGATCCGCCGGAGAATCGTGTTTTTCAGCGTCGCCTCGATCGCCGCCAGTGCAAGCGCCGGAAGCACCAGCCACGGATAAAGCTCGAAGTAATCCGTGTATTCTTTCATCTTTACCTCGGTCTTCTCTATCTTGTCGATTTCCTCGTAGATCTTCTCGAGAGCCTCGGTATCCGTGGCCCTGAAATACTGGGCGCCGGTCTTCTCGGCAACTTTTTTCAGTGTCCCCTCATCGAGCGGGACGTACTCATAGCGGTACCTGTCGCCCAGGACCGTTTTGACGAGGAAAGGCGCCTTGCCCTTCGAGCCGACACCTATCGTGTATACCTTTATTCCCAGCGTTTTCGCGATGTCGGCCGCGATCTCCGGCGAGACTTTGCCGCGGTTGTTGATACCGTCGGTGAGCAGAATGATCACCTTTTCCTTGCCCGGCGTTTCCTTGAGCCTGCTGGCGCTGAGGGCGATGGCCGATCCGATGGCGGTGTATTCGCCGGCCATGCCGACCTTGGCCCTGTCGAGGAAGCTCAAAAGCACGCCGTGATCCAGCGTCTGCGGGCATTGCAAAAACGCGTGAGGGCCGAACACGACCATGCCGATCCGGTCGTTTTTACGCCCGTGGACGAAGTCTTTGACCACGTCCTTGACCGCATCGAGTCTCGAGACCCTTTCGCCGTCCAGGATAAAATCGAGCGCCTCCATCGTTCCCGAGCTGTCGATGGCCAGTATGATGTCGACTCCCTCGCTGAGTACTTCAGTCCTCCTGTTGCCCCACTGCGGCCGCGCAAGGGCGGCGACCAGGAGCAAAAGCGCAAGCGAGCGGAAGGCGACCGGGACGTAGCGTCCGCCCGCGGCCGACGACCCCGTCAGCTCGCGCAGCGTTTCGAGTGTGGGATACTTCGCGCTCGCGCTCCGACGCCCTCGAACGTTGAAGTAGATCAGCGGGACCAGTCCGAGCGCCAACAGCAGCGCCCACGGGTCTTCGAATCGGAAAAGGCTCATTGCGCATCACCGCCCGCCGCGGGCTCGGATTCCGCCGTTGGATCGACAGTGGTCCTTTTGATAAACGTTCTGGCGCTCTCGATTATCTCGTCTATCTCCTCGCGCGCCGGCTGATATTTAGCGAATTTAACCTGGTCTGTGTTGATCAGAAAATTACGCACCAACGGTTTGAGGCTCTCTTCGACGATGCCGTTGTCCTCGACGCGCGGGATGATCTCCTCGGTGGTCAGGTCCGTGGCCGGGACGTTGAGGCGGGCATGCATGTAGCGCCTGAAAATCTCCGAGATCTCGAAACAGAACTCTCTGGCGCGGCCCTGCTCGATCAATCCTTTCTCGACGAGCCTGTCAAGCGCCTCGAGCGCTTCTTCGTGCGGGGGCCGCCGCGCGAGTTCGCGGGCCTCGGCCCTTTGCTTCAGCCTCTCGACGAGTTTTCTGCCGACCAGGATCGCAAGTATTGCGACGATCAGCGCCGCGGCGATCGGAAGCAGGATGCGATTTGGATAGGGGATCGTCACAGGCGGCTTGATGTCTCTGATGTCCTCCGCCTCGCCGTCCCGGGCGAGCAGTGAGGTTATTTCGATGTAGATTTTGGGTGTTTTCGCCGTTTTTTCCTCGCCGTCGGGAAGGCTGTACGCGATTTCAGCCGGATCGATGACGTATGAGCCGGACAGATCGGCCTGAAGCTTGTACCAGCGCTCGACCACGATTCGCCCGTTTTTTTCCTGCCTGGCGTCGCCCGAGTTGACTATTCGGAAGTCGGAGAGCCTGTCGGCGATCTCCGGCAGCTCGAGGCTGACCCCGGGCAGATGGTCGGCCCCGAGGGTAAAGGTGATGACATCGCCGGGGACCGCTACGGCCCTGTCGACTTCGGCCCTTAGCTCTACGGGCGGCCGAGTTTCCTCGAGCGGGACGGGGCGCTGTCCCTCGCCGGCGCAGGCCGCCGCCGCCAGCGACATGGCACAGCCTGCCGCCAATGTCGCGATCCTGCGCCTCTGGTTGTTTCGCATCTTTTGCATTACCCGTCTATTTGCCCGCCGCCAGCCTTCGTTCGCGCATCCTGAAGAATTTCACCAGCGGCTGCACATATGAAGAATCGGTCCTGATTTCGATGCTGTCGACATTCATCGAGCGAAAAGTCTTGGTCTGCTCCTCGCGGCGCTTTTCGCACAGGCGCTCGAACTTTTTTCTGAGTTTGGCGCTGCGCGTGTTGACGAGCGCCGTTTCGCCGGTTTCGGGGTCTTCAAGCTCGATCAGGCCCACGCGCGGCAGCTCGAACTCGCGAGGATCGACTATCCTCAGCGCGATCATATCGTGGCGGTAATTTGCGGCCCGCAGTCTGTGCTCGAAGCCCGATGCGATAAAGTCGGATATCAGGAACGCGACCGTGCGCCGAGATGTAACCCGCATCAGATATTCGATGGCCGAGGAGATGTCCGTCCCTTTCTGTTCCGGCTCGAAGTACAGGATCTCGCGGATCACCCTCAGCACGTGGGAGCGCCCCTTCTTCGGCGGAACGAACTTTTCGACGCGGTCCGTGAACACGATCAGGCCCACCTTGTCGTTGTTTCTGATGGCGGAGAAGGCGATGAGGGCGGCGATCTCGGCCGCGATGTCGTTCTTGGTCTGCTCGGCCGAGCCGAATCTGCCCGATCCCGAGGCGTCAACGAGCAACATGACGGTCAGCTCGCGCTCCTCGGCGAACTGCTTGACATAGGGGCGGCCCATGCGGGCGGTGACGTTCCAGTCGATGAAGCGCACATCGTCGCCCGCCTCGTACTCCCTGACCTCGGCGAATTCCATCCCCCTGCCCTTGAACACG
>CBDUSG010000456.1:0-3640 GCA_965369575.1 uncultured bacterium
TAAATCTCTTGCTCCTGGGCATTTCCTCGGTCAACTCTTTCCTTCCTCTCTTTTCTTCCTTGGCTTTCGCTTGGTTCCCGCCTGGCCGAGTTTGAATCTGACGCGAGTAACGGCGCGCTCTGTCGCCTCCAGTATGGTCACTTGGCATTCGTCGTACTGAAAGCTTTCGCCTTTTTGCGGGATCCGCCCGAGTCGCTCGAAGATGAATCCGCCGACGGTCTCATATTCGCCTTCGGGCAGCTTGATACCGAGCAGTTCCTCGGCTTCGTCGCTGTGCATCCTGGCGTCGAGCACGAACAGGCCCTCGCCGAGGTTGGTCACGGGCAGTTCCTGGACGTCGTACTCGTCGCGAATCTCGCCGAAGATCTCTTCGATCAGGTCTTCAAGCGTGACGAGGCCCGCGGTGCCGCCGTACTCATCGACGACGACGGCCATGAACATCTGCTGACGGCGGAACTCCTGCAGCAGGTCCTGCACCTTCTTGGATTCCGGAATGAACGGAATTTCCCGAATAAATTCCTCGATCGTGTTTCCCTCGGGGGGCTTGCCTGCTCTCATCAGGTCGAAGATGTAGACCATCCCGACGATCTCGTCGATTTCCTCATGATAAACGGGCAGCCGCGAGTGTCCGTGCGCTTCAAATGCCTCGCACACTTTCTCCCAACTGGAATCGTCTCTGACGGCTACCATGTCGATGCGCGGGACGATAACCTCGCGCACGGTCGTGCTCCCGAAGTCGATCACGCCGTGTATCAGCTCGCGCTCGTCTTCCTCTATGGCGCCGCTCTTTTCGCCTTCGAGAAACAGGAGCCGCACGTCCTCGCGGCTCACGAAGGGCGAGCGCTTCTCGTCACCTCCAAAAGCCGAGGTCAGCCGACCGACCGCTCGCGTGAGAACGGTTACGCCGGGCGAGAAGAGAATTACGATTCCGCGCAGAAGGTGCGCGAACAAGGGAGAAAGCGTGTCGGCCTTATGCCGAAAGGTCGTCTTCGGCAGTATCTCACCCAGTACCAGGAGCAGCGGCGTGAGAACGAGTGGCGTGATCCATTCGGCGCGCTCGTGTCCCCACAGCCGGGCGCTCCATATCAGGAAAATCAGCGTGGCCGTTACGTTGACCATGTTGTTTCCGACCAGGATGGTGGCCAGCAAGCGCTCGGGTTCCTGCAGCAGAGCGCCGAGCACGACGGCGCGTCGCTCGCCTTTTTCCTCTCTTCGACGGAGCGCGATGCGGTTGAGCGAAATCAGACCTGTCTCGATACCCGAAAAAAATGCCGACAGGAGGATGGCCAACAGCAGGCCCGCGAGCAGCGCAGCGTCGGTCGGGCTCATCATGATGCGGCCTCCTTGTCGTCAGAAGAGGCCTCTCCCGATGGGGCCGAGACGGTGACCGTATTGATGCGGCGATCTTCCATAGCCTCGACCGTAAACTTGTAGCCTGCATGCTCGACCCATTCGTCCGGAGCCGGGACGCGCTCCAGCAGCTCGTATAACAATCCTCCCACGGTGTCGCATTCGGGCGCGCACACGTTTGCGCCCAGAATCTCAGAGAGGTCGTCGAGCCGTATTCGAGCGTCCACTCGCAGCGCGCCGTCGGCCAGCCGCTCGAATTTGGTCGGTCTGACGTCGTACTCGTCGAATATCTCGCCCACGACCTCCTCGATCAGGTCCTCGAGCGTCACGAGGCCTTTCGTGCCGCCGTATTCGCCGACAACGATCGCCATGTGCAGGAGTCCGCCCTGAAATTCCCTGAGAAGGTCGCGCACCTTCTTCGTTTCGGGAACATAGTAGGCCGGTCGTATGAAGCGCGATATCGGAACATTTGTCTGTCCCCGCCAAAAGTATGGGAAAAGATCTTTTGCGTACACGATTCCCTTGATGTCGTCCACCGTTTTTCCGTAAACGGGGAAGCGTGAATGCCCGCTCTCTTTCATGATGGCCGTGAGCCGCTCGACGGTTATATCCTGTTTCACTCGGACCATGTCCGTGCGCGGGACGTACACGTCGCGCACGAGCGTATCGCCGAACTCGATTATCCTGTGGATCATCAGGCGCTCGCTCGGTTCGAGCACGCCCTCTTCCTCGCTCATTTCAACAAGCGTCTTGAGCTCCTCCTCGGTGACGACCGAATCGGTCTCGCCCTTGCGCACGCCGAAGAGGCGCAGGATCGAGTCGGTAAAAATCAGGATCACTCGCAGCAGCGGATAGACGAGCCTGGAGAACGCCTTTAGCGCAGAGGCGACCCCGAGCGAGAAACGCTCGGCATTATTTATGGCAAGAGTCTTCGGAGCGATCTCGGCGAAGAGCAGCAGAACGGCCGTGGTGAAAAATACCGCGGCGAGACCGCCGATGTAGTCGGAGTACGGAAGAGGCTCGAAAATTCTAAGAGACCATACTCCAATGATTTCAGAGATCAATATGTTGGCCGCAAGATTCCCGAGCAGGATAGTCACCAAAAGGCGATTGGGCCGCTCAAGCAGATCGGCGACGCGTTTGCCCTTTGCGGAAGCCTGTCTGAGCCTTTCCACTGCGACGCGCGGGAGCGAAAAAAGCGCGGTTTCGGAGCCGGAGAAAAAGAACGACAGCGAAAGGAGGATCAGCAAAACGACGAGGCTTTCAAACGGCTGCATACTCAAAACAGAGCGGCTCCCTCAGGAGCCTTCACCTCCGGGATGTTGTGCCGGTCCCATGTACTTGCGCTCGCGCCTTCGCATTCGCGCGCGGCCGGGAGAGGTCTCATCCTCGTAGCCGAGCAGGTGAAGCGTTCCGTGCACGGCCAGCAGTCGAAGCTCCTCGGGCAGGCTGTGTCCCGACCGACCGGCCTGCTCCTGTGCCCTCTCGACAGAGATGACGACGTCGCCGAGAATGTGCGGGTGGAGGTCGGAAAACTCACCTTCGCCCATCGGGAACGCGAGCACGTCCGTCGGGGAATCGATCTTGCGGTACGCACGGTTGAGCTTTCGAATCCGAGCGTCTCCGACTATAAAAACGCTGACCTCCGCGTCGATCCTTTTTTCCCCTTCGAGCGTCTTTTTAATCGCCTCTCTTATTGGAGCGATTCTTATTCCCGACTTTCGCACCGACTTTCGAATCTGTATTTTCAAACTTTTCCTTTATCTCGGGGACCGTCTGTTCCTCGGGATATTCGATTCTCGAGTGAAGGTATCCCGCCAGCACCCTCACGAAGCTGTCGGCGATCGCATGCAAATCCTTGAGCGTCAGCTCGCATTCGTCGAGTTGCGAGTCGATGAACTTGTTGTTGGCTATCTTTTCCACCATCGCCTTGATGCGGCCATGGGTGGGGTTGGTCAGCGTGCGCGAGGCGGCCTCGACGCTGTCGGCGAGCATGCATATGGCAATCTCTCGCGTCTGCGGTTTGGGGCCCGAGTAGCGGAAGCCCTCCTCCCCGACGGCGTGGTTCGGATCCTGCTCCATAGCTTTCTGAAAGAAAAACGGCATCAGGGCGGTACCGTGATGCTGTTCGATGAAATCGATTATCGGCTGGGTCAGTCGCTGCTCGCGTCCAAGCTCGACGCCCTCTTTTGAGTGCGCGGTCAATATCAGCGCGCTCATGCTGGGAGTGAGTTCGTCGTGCCTGTTTTTGCCGCCCCGCTGGTTCTCGCTGAAATACAGCGGCTTGTTC
>CBDUSG010000457.1:0-3637 GCA_965369575.1 uncultured bacterium
CCAACCTCGAGAACTCGAGGCGCGAGGCCGAGCGCGAGGCCAGCCTTTTCGAGGACAAGGTCAGCTCGCAGCATTCCATAGACCGGGCCGAGTTGAAGGCGAGGATAGGTGCGGGGCAATTGAAAGTAGCCGAGGCCGCGCTCGCCGCGGCCGAGCGCAACCTTGCGGACTCGACCATCGCCAGCCCCATCGACGGCGAAATCACGCGAAAGCTCATCGAGGAGGGTGAACTCGTCCAGCCGGGCGCGCCTCTCTTTGACATCGTCAACATCGAGCGGGTGAAGGTGACCATTCAGGTTTCGGAGCGCGACATCGCGAAGATTCACAAGGGCCAGACCGCCGAGGTCGGCGTAGACGGATATCCCGGGATCGTATTTCGCGGCTCCGTGAACACCATGGGAGCCGAGGCCGATTCGCGGACGCACACCTTTCCCGTCGAAATCCTTGTGGTCAACGACCGCCCGGAAAAACTGCTTCCCGGCTTCATCGCCCGCGCGCGGATTCGCGGGCGAACCTTCGAGAACGCAATCTTTCTTTCACAGGAAATAGTCGTCCAGCGCGACGGAAACCCGGTGATCTTCGTTGTGGCCGGCGATAAGGCGACGGCCAGAATCGTCGAGCTCGGCTATGCGAATCGCGGGAAAGCGCTGATTCGCAGCGGCATAGAATCCGGAGACAGGGTGGTCGTGACCGGGCAGGAATCGCTCCGAGACGGCGCCGCGGTCAGAGTTCGGTAGACGATCTTACCATGCATATCTCAGAGTTTTCAGTAAAGCAATCCGTCCTTGTCAATCTCCTCGTGATCCTCTTGCTCGTCGCGGGCTTTTTCACATACTCGTCGATGACGAAAGAGAAGTTTCCCGATATCTCGCTGGACGAAGTGTGGGTCTTTACGGTATACCCCGGCGTCTCGCCCGAGGAGATTGAGAAGCTGATCACGATCCCGATCGAGGACGAGCTGGCCGGAATCGAGGGGGTCGACAACATCAAGTCGATATCCACGGAGGGGTATTCGCAGGTCCGCGTCAGGTTCGAGGTGGGCATCGAAGACTTTCCCCGCAAGATGCAGGAGGTGCAGAACAGGGTCAACAGGGTGGACGATCTGCCGGAGGGTGCTGAGACCCCCGAGATCGAAGAGGAAGAGTGGACCACGATTGCGGTGATCGTCTCTTTGAGCGGCAGCGTCCCGGAAAACACGCTCAAGCGGATTTCGGAGGACCTCGAGGACGATCTTGTGGATATCCCCGGCGTCGACGCGGTCACGGCGATGGGCCGCCGAGACCGTGAGATATGGGTCGAAGTCAATCCCGGGCGCCTCGAGGGCTACAACCTCTCGCTGGCGGAAGTCATCCTCAGCCTGAAAAACAAGAACCTTGACATTCCCGGAGGCACTCTCGGGTCCGGGCGTCAGGAATTTCTGGTTCGCACGATGGGCGAGGCCGAGACGCTCGAGCAGGTCGAGCGCGTGATCCTCCGGTCGAACTCCGACGGCGGTCACGTCTATCTGCGCGATGTCGCCACGGTCACCGACACCTTCGAAGAAGCCACTACGATCGGCCGGCTTGACGGCGAGCAGACCATCAGCCTGATGGTGATGAAAAGCAAGGTCGGCAACACGGTAAAGATCGTGGACGCGGTCAAGGCTATCAAGCGGGACTACGAAAAGGGCCGTCTCCCGGAGGGCCTGAAGATCACCCTGACGAACGACGCCGCCGTCGACGTGGCGAGCAACCTGAGCGCGCTGTATCAGAACGGGGGCGTCGGCCTGCTGCTCGTACTGGTCGTTTTATACATCTTCGTCGGCATGAGGCCGGCCCTGCTGACCGCCCTCGGGCTGCCGGTGGCCATCGCGATTTCAATCCTGCTGATGAAGTATTTCGGCATCACGATAAATATGCTTTCCCTGTTCGGGCTGATCCTGGCTCTCGGCCTCATCGTGGACGACGCGATCATTATCTGCGAGAATGCCTGCCGCCACATCGAAGAGGGCCTCAGCCCCATCGAGGCGGCAGTCATCGGCACGAAGGAGGTCGCATGGCCGGTCGTCGCGGCGGTCGCGACCACCATGGCGGCTTTCCTGCCGCTCCTGTTCCTGGTCGGGACCCTCGGCAAGTTCATGGCGATCATACCCAAGACCGTAACCTTCGCCCTCATTGCCTCGCTCGCAGAGGCCCTTTTCATACTGCCGTCGCATATCGCGGACTTCGCCAGGCCCAGGCCGGTTCGGAAGGGCGGCGGCGCGACGGCCGCATGGCAGGCCCGGTTGACACAGACCTATCTCGGCTTGCTCGGGCTCACGCTTCGCATGCGGTATCTGAGCGTATTCGTCGCCGTCGTTCTGGCGGCCGGATGCATTGCCTTCGCTTACAACTTCATGCCGTTCGTGCTTTTTCCCGCGCGTGACGTCGAGGAGTTCGGGATCACCGTCAAGATGCCCGTTGGAACAAAGCTGGAGGAGACCGAGCGCATCGTGGCAAAACTCGAAAAGGCGGCTCTCGAGTTCCCGAAGGAAGAGGTGTACGCGGTCATCGGGCGGGTGGGGATGGGGCAGCTCTCGAACTACGACTTTCAGAACGGCACGCACATCGGGCAGGTTGTCCTCGACCTGACTGCCCCCTTCGAGCGCGAGCGGACGGGCATGGAAATAGTCAACGACTATCGCGAAATGGTGAAGAAGATTCCCGGGCCGGCCGAGGTCCATTTTGTCGAATGGCGTGAAGGCCCGCCGGTCGAGTCGGCCGTCGAGGTGCGGATTCGAGGCGACGATTTCGATGTCCTCAGCGACGCTGCGGACGACATCAAGAGCTATCTGTCGACGATCGAGGGCGTAAAGGACATCGCCGACGACTTCGAGCCCGGAAAGGGAGAGGCGAGGATCGTCATCAATGAGGACAAGGCCTATCTGATGGGGCTGGATACGGCCACGATAGGGTATACGATTCGGTATGCGATCGACGGGGGAATCGCCTCGGTCATGCACGACAAGGGCGAAGAGATAGATATTCGCGTCAAGTTCGACGACGAGCTGAGCACGGACCTCGAGGACATCGAAGAGATGCGGTTCCGCAATCGCGACGGAGCGCTGATTCCGTTCAAGAATTTCGGGCGCATCGAGCGAAAACCGGGCTTCACAACCATCAATCGGCGCGAGGGCAAGAGGGAGGTCACGGTAAGCGCCAGCGTCGATGAGGACATAATCACATCGGTCGAGATCAACGGTCTGCTGAAGAAGCGCTACGAAGATTTCGGCAGAGACAGGCTCGGATATTCCATGAGTTTCACGGGCGAGTATGAGGAAACTCAGGAGCAGGTAGTCGCCCTGATCAAGGCGTTCGCCGTGGCTATTCTTCTGATATACGTCATCCTCGGAGCCCTGTTTCAATCTTTTGTGCGGCCCGTCGTCGTCATGCTTGCCGTGCCCTTTTCGTTTATCGGCATAGTCATCGGCTTCTACGTGATGAGAGAGCCGCTCGGCCTGATGGCTGTCATCGGGATGATCGGCCTGACGGGCATCGTCGTGAACGATTCCCTTATTCTCGTCGATTTCATAATTAAGGGGTGCGAGGCCGGCCTCGAACGCACGGAGGCCCTGTTGCGCGCCGGACGGCTGCGATTGCGTCCCGTCATCCTGACTTCC
>CBDUSG010000458.1:0-3619 GCA_965369575.1 uncultured bacterium
GAGAAAAACAATGACAACGAGCAACGGAGGAGGCGGCTGCGACGGGTTCGGGCATGAGGAAGCCTCGGTGGGAACCGCGACCGAGGGAACGAAGCAGGCCGTCAAAATCAGGCCGGGCCTGGTCAACCGCAAGGTTACCCTGCTCATCTCTGCGGGGGCGGCCATGGCCGGCAACTGCGAGCCGTGCCTCAGAAGGATTGTTCCACCGCTCCGGGAGGTTGGAGCGTCCGATGAGGAGATTCACGGAGCGATTTTCATCGGACAGATGGTGAAGGAACGACCCGTTGCAATCATGAAACAAGTGGCCGACGAGGTTGCAGGCACGAGCCTGTCCGAGGCGCCCGTCGATGTATCGTGCCCGTCCGACATGATGATAAAGGACGACAAGTACTAGTTGACGATGCTCATCTCTGCGGGGGCGGCCATGGCGGCGAACTGCGAATTCTGCCTCAACAAGATCATTCCCGATCTGGTGGAGGTCGGAGTTTCCGAGAGCGACATGCGCAAGGCCGTCGAGATCGGTCAGTTCATCAAGGACAAGCCGGCGGGCATCATGAAGGAGGCGGCAGACATACTCACCGGCAGCAAGTTGTCGGAACAGCCCGCTTCTTCAGAGGGCTGCTCGCCCCAGGCCGAAGGTTCGAAGCAGGGCAGAGGCTGCTGCTGATGGCTGCGGCCCTGCTCGTCTGCAAGGGAAGGGGTAGACCAATGTCAACGCAAGCTCGGGGATGCGGCGCCGGCGACAATCGCGAGCGACTCGACCGCGGGGAAGCCGCGCCGGGGGAAGTCGGGGCAGCCGAGAGCCGGGATTCCCGATCAAGCTGCTGGGACTGGTGCGCGGGCTCGGGCGGAGACGACCGGCGCGGCGGGATCCGGTTCGGGTTCCTGCTGATACTGCTGGGCCTGCTCTGGCTCGGCGGCGCGGTCGGCCGGCTCCCGGAGGAGGCGATCGGGCCGCTGACCGTCCTGATTATCGGTCTGTGGCTCGCCGTTTTAAGCCGCATCAGATGGAAAGGAAAAGGTAGGAAAGCCTGAGGAATTTGGGCATTAGATACGCCCCGCATCGTGAGTGGGGCCAACCGAAAGGAGTGGAACAATGTCAGCGAATACTGGAGGTTGCTGCGGCGCATCCGCCGAGCCGAAAACACAAAAAGACGCTTCGGATGAAGAAATCAAGGCGCGCGTGCGCGAGGTGTACGGCGCGGCCATCACGGCGGATGACAGGGCCAAGCAGTCCGGCAGCGGGTGTTCATGCGGCGGTTCGGACGGCCCCTCGGCTGCGATGGAAGCGGCTCTCGGCGGCTCGCACGCTACCCGCATCGGATACAGCGAGGAGGACCTCGAGTCGCTCCCCGACCATGCGGCCACGCACGCCTTCGGCTGCGGCAACCCGCTTGCATTTTCCGGAGTGAAAGAGGGCGAGGTAGTGCTCGACCTCGGCAGCGGGGCGGGAATCGACGTGCTGCTGGCTGCGAAGAAGGTCGGCCCGTCCGGGCGCGTCATCGGGCTCGACATGACGCCCGAGATGATCGAAAAGGCAAGGGCGAACGCCCGAGACGCAAACGCGACCAACGTCGAGTTCCGGCAAGGGGAGATGGAGAGCATGCCCGTAGAGGACGCGAGCGTCGACTGGATCATCTCCAACTGCGTGATCAGCTTGTCGCCGGATAAGGAGGCCGTCTTCGGCGAGGCGTTCCGTGTGCTCAAGCCCGGCGGACGCATCCTCGTTTCCGACATATGCATAAACGACGTCGAACCCGACGTTCGCGAAGAATTGTTCACCTGGGCCGACTGCATCGGCGGGGCGCTCGATGAGGTGTCTTATCTGGGCGCGATAGAGAGGGCCGGCTTCAGCGAAGTCAGGATTGTAGACAGGTTCACGATTCCCACCGAGACGCTTGCCGGACTGGCGGAAGGCGATAGAGAGTTCACGCCCGAGGAGCGATCGGGCCGCGATCAGCTTTGGAAGCAGGTCGACGACAAAGTGACCAGCGTCCGCGTGTATGCGCTCAAGCCGCAGCAGGCCTGAGCGTGAAAAGCCCGAGAGACCGCACGATGGGAGGAACGAGGAGGCCCGGATGTCAGACGTACGATTCGAGCGTATGAACACGAACCAATTGTCCGAACGGCTTGACAAGGCGCCGATCGCTTATGTTCCGATCGGTTCGCTCGAGCACCACGGGCCTCATCTGCCGGTGGGCTTCGACAGTATGAATGCCCACCGGCTATGCCTGGCGGCCGCCGAAAAAATCGGTGGCGTCGTGCTGCCGCCGACTTTCTGGGGCGCTTTTCCATGCCTGCCGGGAATCGAAAACTCCGCCGGCTCGCTGCTCTTGCGCAGGACCACCATCGCCGCCCTCGCGGAGAATATCCTCGACGAATTGATCGCCCGCGGTTACAGGGTCATCGTTGCGCTGACGGGGCACAATCCCGGAGAGCAGGGGCGCCTGCTGAGTCTGGTGGCGGAGAGATGCATGAGGAAATCGCACGCGCCCGTTCGAATACTGCAGCCGTTCGATTTCCGCAAGCACCCCGCCGACCCGCCGCCGGGCGTATCGCCGGACCACGCGAGTCGGTTCGAGACTTCGCTGGCGTTGCACTTGTTTCCCGAGCTCGTTGACATGGAGGCGCTGGAACGACCTGGCGGACGCGCCGGCATCAGCCCTGAAGACACGGTTACCGAGGCCTCGGCGGAACTGGGCAAGACGGCCTTTGACTGGCTCGTGGGCTTTATAGCCTCGGTCGTGGAAGAAGCCCTCCGGACTACGCCCTCCAGGCTTCACCAACTATGACCACCGCTATAAGCCTATCTGTCCCAAATGTGCTGACGCTCAACAATCGGCAATGGCATCGGGGATATGCCTGGATTGGCTCAGGGCGCCGTCGCGGCGGTGGAGGGAGCGGCAGTCTCCAATTCGAGCAGGTGGAACGGCTGCAGGTTATCGATGGCTTCAGCCGGCTCGGGCGGCTTCCACGAGAAAAAGCTGATCTTTATCTTGTCCGGGGTGAAATCGGCGATGATAAACCCGTTTTTCTCGAGGATGGGGAGCCCTTCTTCGACTTCGAGGTCATTCGGGACCTCGGCGAGCATGCCCCTGAAGGATGACGGGAACCCGCGCGGCCCGGTTCCGAGCGATCCCGTGGCGATGGAGATCACTGGATTGGAACTCAAGTCCAGATCGCCGCTGCGGATTATTCTGCCCACCGCCTGACTGTGGAGGTCGCCGCAGATGAAGAGCGGGATGCAGCGTTTCATGTCTGAGGCGGCCTGCAACAGGCGGTTGTGCTGGGCGAACCAGCCTTCTTGCCACATGTATTTTGGCGCGTTTTTCGTGAGTTTTCCTTCTTTATTCCGGATATCGGGATACCATTCCATCCATTTGCCGGCGCTCCAGCCGAAGATGGTGGCCGGCACGTTGACGACGTGGGTCGCCTCTTCGGCGGCCATACGGCCTGCCAGCCACCGCTCGGCCGCCGGATGGATCATGACGGCGTCGGCGCCGGTCAGCGTAGTGTAGCGTCTGCTCTCGAACAGCAGTGCCTCGACGAGCTCGCCGTAGCGCAGCGTGCCGTAGCATTCCGATACCCCGTCGGGCCGGTCCGGCGCGCCGGTCGCAGG
>CBDUSG010000459.1:0-3611 GCA_965369575.1 uncultured bacterium
GGCTGCTTCTGCGCGCGCAGGACCTCGCGAAAGAACGAAAAGCCGGATACATCGAGCTCCGGCACGACCGTGAACATGGGCTTGAACTCCCGGCACAGCGATCCAAGGTAGCCATGGTGCTTGAGCTTCCGCCCGACTCCGAAGAGCTCTGGTCCGGTCTGAAGGCGAAGGTGCGGAATCAAGTGCGAAAGGCCGAAAGGCATAGCCTTTCAGTCACCGTCGGCCGCGCGGAACTGCTGGACCATTTCTTCGATGTGTACGTCACGAATATGAGAGACCTCGGGTCTCCCAGTCACAGTAAGAAATTCTTCAGACAAATCTGCGAGATTTTCCCCGATGAAGCGCGCATTTTTTCCGTTATGCTTGGAGATACGCCCGTGGCCGCCGGATTCACCCTGGCATACAAAAAGACGCTCACCATCCCCTGGGCTTCATCGCTCCGAAAACATAATGCGCTGTGTCCGAACATGCTTCTCTATTGGAATGTCTTGAGATATGCCTGTGAGTCAGGTTTTTCAAAGTTCAGCTTCGGTCGTTCCACTTCGAATGAAGGAACTTATCGATTTAAGAAGCAGTGGGGCGCCGTGCCAATTCCTTTGCATTGGCAGTATTGGCTTCCAAACGGCGGCGACATGCCGGAATTAAACATGGACAATGCAAAGTACTCGTTGCCAATAAAGGTATGGAAAAGCATGCCGGTCGCGATTTCAAGGATTCTGGGGCCGAGGCTAATCCAGAATTTGTCGTAGGGATGCCGAACACCGGGAGAAACAAAGAAGCGGAAGGCCTCTATTCGGTTGCTTCTTGACCTCCGTTTCAGGGGCTTCCGTTGCCACACACATGAGACCGAAAAGAATACTTCCACCGGCTGGGGCGCCCCTTTATCTGAGAGATTTGCTTTCGGGCGTGAGCGGCATGATACGGCCGGCCAAGGCGCTTGAGAGATTGGAAGAGGAACTCCAGTCTTATTTTGAAACGAGACACGTGTTCTTGGCTTCGTCGGGGAAGGCGGCCCTAACGTTGATTTTGAAATCGCTTTCGCAAATCACAGGCAGGCGGGAAGTCGTAATCCCATCCTACACTTGCTTTTCCGTTCCCTCAGCGGTGGTACGAGCCGGTCTGAAACCGGTTATCTGCGATATCCGTGAAAATGATTTCAATTATGACCTTCATCATCTGAAGGAGGTCGCCGGAAAGAAAACGCTATGCGTCGTAGCGACGCATCTGTTCGGCATTCCGTGCGACGTTGAATCTGCCGTCTCAGTTGCACGATCGGTCGGAAGCTTTGTGCTGGAAGATTGTGCGCAGGCTTTCGGAGCCGAATTGGGTCAGAGGAGAGTCGGCACAATTGGAGACGTAGGCTTTTTCAGCTTGGGACGAGGGAAAAACCTCTCTGCGGTGGCAGGCGGGATCATCATAACAGGAGACGAGCGGATCGCCGACGCGCTCAGGGACAAGATCGCGCAACTCAGCACACCTGGCCGTTTGACGCAACTGATTTCCTTCTGGAAGGCCCTATTCATCTATTTGTTCTCACGGCCGCGCCTCTATCGGTTTCCAGCCGGTATCCCTTTTCTTGGGATCGGGAACACCATTTTCTCCACGAAGTTCCCGATCAAAAAGCTGGCGGGCTTCAATGCGGGACTGGCTGGCGATTGGAAAAGGAAACTCGGGTCGTTCACCGGCGCCCGGAGGAGCAAAGCTGACATGTACAGGAGCAAGCTGGAGAACAGTGGGCTCGCCTTCTTCCGGGAGCCCGAAGAATCGTTCTCCGTTTATCTGAGATTTCCCGTCGTGGCGCCCACGCACGAGGAACGAGAGGCAGCCATCAGGCATTTGTCAACACGGGGTCTTGGCGCAAGCCCAAACTACCCGAGCGGCATCGCCGAGATACCAGCACTGCAAATGTCGCGGGAACAGAAGGCTCGCACCCGGAAAGGCAATGACTTGGCCGGTCGGATCTTCACGCTGCCCACTCATCCGCACGTCCAACTTGGGGAGATAGAAACCATAGCAGAGGTGCTCCGCGAAAGGGATTTCCAAATCGGCTTGTGCCACTAAAAAGGCTGTTTCCGTTGAGTCCACTCAGGACAACTTCGAATGAAGATGCGGAATGGTGGTCGCGCGTCGGACGCGTTTTAGAGTATATAAAAGAGATACATTTTGAAACGTATGAAGCGAATACTATTTTTCGACGGCAGCCTTGATGGAAAAGTCGGCGGATCGCACCATAGCCTTCTCTTGCTTGTCAAGCACCTGGATAGTTCCAGGTATCGAAAAATAGTGGTTCTCAATTCCGACAATGCGCTCAGAGCCGAACTCGGGAAACATTGCGAGAGCGTCATCACCTGGAACGGTCCCTCAGCAGCCTACTTTGCGGGCCTGGCTCAGAAAAATGGTTGGGATACAAGATTCAGCTCGTGGCCTGGCCCGGCGGACCGCATCTTGAACTGGTTCCACAAGAATGCGCGCGCAGTTTTCAATGATATAGCGTTGGGTGCCCTCGTGACCGTCCGGTATTTGCGGCTGTTGAAGCAGGAGGAGATTGATATCCTCCACTTAAATAACTGGTTTGATCCCTATTGGACTGTCGCAGCGAAATTGGCCCGGGTGCCAGTCATCCAACATATAAGAGGGATAGTGCCGTCCACGTATGCTCCCTTCTGTCATTGGACGGCGAAGGTGATCTGCATCTCAGAGGATATCAAAAAGAGACTGATTCAAGACAAGATCAATCCCGACAAGGTTGTTCGAATATACAATGCTCTCGATCCTGAAGAGTTCCGTCCAGAAAAGGATCCGGAGGCCGTGCGCTCCGAACTCGGACTCAAAGGTTCAGAACCGGTGGTTGCTATGTTCGGGAACATACAGCGGTGGAAAGGGCAGGAAACAGTGATAAAGGCCTGCCAGCGGCTGAGGCAGCAATATCCTTCCTTGGCCTGTGTACTGTTTGGGGAAACAATTGAGCATGACTATGCGCGTGAGCTCCGGGAACTGGCCATATCAAGGGGCATGAACGGCCATGTCAAGTTTGCTGGATACCGGAATGATGTGGCCGACTGCATGAATGCCTCGGACATAATTGTCCATGCATCCATACAGCCGGAGCCGTTCGGGAGAGTCATTATTGAGGCGATGTGCCTTGGCAAACCTGTCATAGCGGCAGACGACGGGGCCGTGCCCGAGATTGTCGAAGACGGGATTTCAGGATTGTTGTATGAGCCGGGGAATGACAAACAACTGGGGAAGCAGATCGACTTCCTATTGTCCCACCCAACGGATGCCGCGCGCATGGGCCAGAATGCGGCATCCAGGGCGCGGGAGCACTTCGACATAAGGCAGCAAATCGATCGAATCATGGACATCTATGAAGAAGTGTTGAACAGAGCTATGGCAGAGTCGTAAAGACGGAGTACAAGGTGAATCCAGCTCCGAAAACAAACAGACGCGGTCTTTGGCTCATAATCGCATATCTGTTCTTCGAGTATGTCCGACCGCAATCCTTCGTTCCCGGGCTGGCTGCATTACACATCCCTATGTTCATACAGATCGCCATTTTCCTCGCGCTTCTGGGAACCGATTTCGAGCGCCTGAAGTCGAAGGAGAGCCTC
>CBDUSG010000460.1:0-3610 GCA_965369575.1 uncultured bacterium
TGCTGTGTTGCATTCGCTCGAAATACCTATGGCTATTCCTGCGCTCATGCGCCTTGCAGCTAACCGCTTCTTGGCTCGCTGAAACCAATAATATACGGTTGACGCGACACTAGCGGCCGCAGGCCGGGCACCGTGAAGCGAGCCCGCGGCGGGAGTCAGCGGGAGCTTGTTCTGTCGTGATACTTGCTCACCTGATACATGAAGGCTTCGAGGCGGGTCTGAGCGCTTGTCTCGCCCTGTCCGTCGTAGCTCAGGTTAAGTATGGGGATGTCGGCGTTCCGTTCGCGGAAGCGCTTGAAGACGGCCGTGACGATATTGCCGGGCATACAGGTGAATGGTATCGTATTGATGATGCCGGCCACTCCCTTGCCGATGTAGTCGACGGACTTCCCTATGGACAGCACGGCCTCGCCCTCATAGGACGGATCGATGAGAGGCGCGGCCCACTTCAGCGTCTCGCGGGTGCGCGGCTCGTGCAGGTTGGTGATCGAACCGTTGAAGACATTGTAGAATTTTTGTTCGTCGCGGTGTTGGACCCAATCCTTCAAGGCTACCCTCAGGCGCTCGCGATGCATACCGTTTTCGCGACCGTGCCGCTTCGAACAATAGTTTACGTAGAAGAACCACTCGGCCAGAGGCGGAGTCCACACTTCCCCGCCGAGTTCCTCGATCTTTCGAATAATATACTCGTTGCTGAACCGATTGCTCCTGACGTATATCTCGCCCACGATTCCCACAACCGGTTTTGACGAATCTTTCGAAACGGCGATGCCGTCCATATCCCTGCGAGCGCTTTTAAGGATACCGATCAGGTCTTCCCGACAGGAGATCGCCCGCCGAATCTCTGAGAGATACGTGCCGTAAATCCGCTCGGTCTCGCCGGGATTGATCTCGTACGGTTTCGTTTCGCGCAGTTTCTTTTCGAGCAGATCGATAGCCACTATGCCCTGCCATCCCAGGCGCGAGAAATCGCCGTCGACCATCCCGAGGTCCCCATAGAAATCGTAATCCTGGTTGGGAGAATAAACGGGGATTCGGCCGTATCCCAGCTCGTCCAGAACCAGCCTGTGAAAGCGGTGGTACTGTCCGAAACGGCAGGGGCCGCTGCCGGACGGCATGAGGAAGGCGCTACGCTCCGGATCGAAGTCCGCCGAGCGCAGAGTCTTGATCATGTCGCCCGTCGTCAGGATGCACGGGTAGCATTCCCTTCCGGATGTGAGCTTCCTTCCGACCGTCAGCGTTTCGTCGTCGGATTCGTCCATCAGCCTGGCCTCGACTCCGCACGCCTCGAATGCCCCCAGCACCGCGTAAGCGTGGTCGGACATATAGGGGAGATAAACGGTTCGCTTCTGATCGTTTTTCGTCCAGGCGCGGGGTCCGATTTTGATCAAGGGCGCGGGGATCCTGCCGTTGAAATTGCCGAGGCTGTCCAGGAAAGCTTCGCAGCGTGTGACGACGCCCGCGTCGGCGCTGTGCTCGTCGATTTCCAGATGCAGGTACGGCTTGTGCGCCATCTCCTTTCTGAAAAAGTGGGATACAAACGAATCCGGCCCGCATCCGAAATTGGTCAGATAGACGGCGAATATCCTCGGGTCGTCCTTTATCAGCCTCGCCGTCTGGAGTATGCGCTGGCCGGCTTTCCAATACACGTCGCTCTCGCGGTCCTCCACCGGCACTTCTTCCCACGGCATCATGTCCACCGGGATGGGCAAAACGCCCAACCTGCGAAGCTTTTGCGGAACGCCCAGGTTGATGCCCGGGTCGCACCCGTTGTAAGCCCGGCAGACGATCACAAGTGCGCGCTGATCGGGTTTCAGTTCGGCCAGGGCCTTTTTGCCGCGCTCCACGAGCCTGCGATGAAACTCGTCCTGCGCGGCGCTCGCTGTTGCCAGCGCCCTCTTGATTTCGGAGACCCCGAGACCGAGGCTGCGGCCGAGGGAGGTGAGGGATTTCGCAAGCATCTTTTTTCCGCGACCGAAATAGATGACGGGCGACATAACTTCCACGCCGCGCTCATCGAAGTCGACGGCCGAGCGCACCGTATAAGGAAAGGTCTGCACATATGGGCAGTTGAAACTGTTGCGCGCGTCCCCCGATTTCGGCATGTCGATCACGCTCGGAATAAAGACGCGCGAAACGCCCTTGTCGACGAGTTCCTTCACGTGCCCGTGGGCGACTTTGACCGGAAAGCAGAACTCCGCGGTCACCGTCTCTACGCCCTGATGGATGGTCCGCTTGCTCGTCTTGTCCGAGAGTATCACGCGGAACCCGAGCTCGGAAAAAAAGGCCTTCCAGAACGGATAATGTTCGAAAACGAAAAGCGCGCGCGGAATGCCGATGACCGGCGCGTCCGCCGGCAGGTCGGCCCTGTCGGGGACAATATTCAGCAGCAATTCCTCTCTCTCGGCAAACAGATCGGGGATGGCCTCGCCGGTTTCCGCCTCTTTGTCGACGTCGTATTTTTCGCAGCGGCTGCCGTAAAAGGTCGGCCTGTCACCCTCGACGGTCACCTTCCGAATCTCACACATGTTCGAGCACTCCCGGCACTCGAACGTAACGACGTCATACTTCTTCCGGCTGAGATCGAATCCCTTGAAATTGGTGCCTCCCTTCGTGTTTTCGCGCTTGGCCAGGATTGCCGCGCCGATTGCGCCGGTCACGTCGTGGTGCGGCGGCACGGTGACCGGCCGTCCGATAACCTTCCCGAACGCCGATACGACCCCCTTGTTCCACGCGGTACCCCCCTGGAAGAATATTTTTTCGCCGACGCGACGCTTGCCGACGACTTTGTTCAGATAATTGTGAACGATCGAGTAGCTGAGGCCGGCCACGAGATCGTCCGTCTTGGCGCCCATCTGCTGGCTGCGGGTCAAATCGGACTCGATGAAAACGGTGCATCGCTCGCCCAGCGGAACCGGCTCTGACGCACCCAGGGCCAACTCTCCGAACACTTCCTGTATTTCTACGCCGAGCCGCTCGGCCTGCTCCTCGAGGAAGGAGCCGGTGCCGGCGGCGCAGACCTTGTTCATCTCGAAGTCCACGACCGCGCCGCTCTCAAGCCGGATATACTTCGAGTCCTGCCCGCCGATCTCGAAAATAGTATCGACTTCGGGATCGATCTCGAGCGCGGCCGTGGCCTGGGCGGTGATCTCGTTTCGCACGACGTCCGCGCCGACAAATCCGCCCGCCAGGTAGCGGCCCGATCCGGTCGTGCCCACGCCGGCGATCGGAGTTTCCGGCCCGATTTCCTCGCCGATCTCCCCGAGTCCCCGGCGAACGGCCTCGATGGGCCGCCCGGCGGTCATGAGGTAGCGACGCGCGATAACGCTGCAATTGTCGTCGATGACCACCAGGTTTGTGCTGATCGATCCCACGTCGATGCCGAGAAAAAGGCGTCCCGCCTTCGAAACCATTCTTGTGCGCGAAAGCTCGCCGGGGACCGCCTCTCCACAGCCGGCGGGCTCTCGCAGAGGCTCCAGCGGGCTCGCCTCCATTTTCGGTTTATTCTTCAGGTAGTCCTCGAGTCGCCGAATCGGGTTGTCGGCCCTCGGCGATCCGTTCTCCCTTCTCGAAATCATAAGGGCGCCGATGGCGCCCATGGAAGCGCAAT
>CBDUSG010000461.1:0-3602 GCA_965369575.1 uncultured bacterium
ATGAGGCCGGGAAGATCTTGACTGAACTCGAGGCCGACGACAGGGTTGGCAATAAGCGGCCCGAGATTATTTATTATAACGGCATTTGCCTGTTCCAAAGATCGCAATATACGAGGGCGGCAAAGAGCTTCGGGCGATTTCTCGAGAGCGGCGCGCCGGCGGAGTTTATTGCGTCGGCGAGCTATCTGGAGGCCGCCTCGCTCCTCAGGAGCGGCAGGCCGGCCGCGGCCGCGCGACGCTACGACGCGTTCCTCGAGAAATGGCCGGATGACCCTCTCACGACCGCGGCTCTTTACAGCGCGGGCCTTTCGGCGCTTGCCAACGGGAAATATGATACCGCGTCGTCGCTGCTGGAAAATCTGAGTCTCAATCACGCCTCAGCCGCCGTGGCGGTTCCCGCCGGCTACTTTCTGGGGCTTTCGCGGATGAAATCCGGCGACTTCGACGGGGCGGTAAATGCGTTCCAAAGCTTTCTTGAAAGCAATCCAAATTTCGAGCTTGCCGACAGGGCCGGCTTCGTCGTCGGATGGAATGAATTTGTCAGTGGGAACTATGAGTCTGCAGCCGACAGGATGGCCAGGCTGCCGGACGAATTCGAGGGATCGCGTGTCGCCGATTCGTCCCGCTTCTTCGCGGCGGCGGCTCGCTACAGGATGGGGCTGTTCGAGCCGGCTGCAGCCGATTTCATGCAAGTGTCCGTCATCTCCCCGGACGGTCCCCTGGCCGAGGAGTCTTTGCTGTGGGCGGGCATTTGCGAAGAAAAGCTTGACCACCCGGAAAAGGCGATGGCTCTGTTCGGGAAAGTTCTGCAGCTTGACGACTCGTCCGACGTGAAAGCAGATGTGCTGTATGCGCTGGCATGGACCGAACTGGGCCTTGCCAGTCGCACGGGCGCGGCCGCCGCTTTCGGCAGGCTGGCCGAGAAGCATCCGCAGAATCCGCTGGCCGAACGTGCGTACTTCTGGAAGGGACGGCTCGACTTCTCAAACGGTGAATGGGAAAAGTCGATGGAAAGCCTCATGGAGCTGATTCGCTCGTTCCCCGAGTCGGACCTGGCCGATGACGCCCTCTGTTTTGCGGCTCGCGCAGCCCGAAAATCCTCGAATTATTTGAAGGCTGTGGAGCTTTTCGAGGACCTTTCGCAACGATATCCGCAAAGCCCGCTCATCGAGCAATCCGAAATCGAGGCCGCCGAATGCCTGATCGAGGCCGGCCAGGCCGGCGAGGCCGCCCACAGGTTCAAGCGGTTCATTCAGAACAACCTCGATTCGCCTTTACGCCCGCTCGCGTTGTATGATATGGGGCGCGCCCTTCAGCGGGCGGGCATTTTCCATAGCGCTATCGAACAGTACAGGGCCGCGGCCGGAGACCAGACGAACGAGCTGGCCGCGAGGGCGCGCTTCGCCATCGCCGAGTGTTTTGCCGAACTCGACCTCGGCGCCGAGGCGACGGCAGAACTAATCGGTATAGCGCAGGGCGGATTCCCCGCCGGATGGGCCGACCGCGCGCAGCTGCAGGTGGCGCGCCTGCTCGAGCGCGACGACCGGCTGCCCGAGGCGGTTCAGATTTACTCGACAGTCGCAGGCTCGTACGGCGACGAGGCCGCCGGAATGGTCGCCCTTAAGGCCATGGAGAGAATCGAGAAGGATACGTGGAGGACCGCCGAGCGCTGATCGGCGGATACGGAACCCAACAACAGGAGGAGGCAATGTCTCAGATCAACATTATCACAGGCGGCGGATGGCTGATGATTCCCATTTTCGCCTGTTCCCTGATTTCGGTTTCGCTCATTCTGGAGCGCTTTTTCAGCCTGAGACGCGCTCGGGCGTACTCCAAAGACCTGATGGACAACATACGCGAAATACTCAAGCACAACCGCGTCTCCGAGGCAATCGACCTGTGTGAGGAAACCGGAGGACCGCTCGCCTTCATACTCAAGGCCGGCCTGCTGAAGCACGGGAGGCCCAGGTCGGAGATCCGCGAGGCGGTCGAAGATGCGGGGCTGCTTGTTATTCCGAGCCTCGAACGTTACCTGAGCGTGCTCGCGACCATCGCCAACATCGCCCCATTGCTGGGGCTGCTGGGAACGGTCGTCGGCATGACCGAGGCGTTCATGGTTATCCAGACCCACGGCGGCGCGGTCACCCCGGGCGATCTGGCCGGCGGAATAGGCACCGCGCTGCTTACGACGGTCTGGGGGCTGATCGTCGCGATACCGACGCTCGTGGCCTACAACTATTTCGTCACGAAAGTCGACAACATGGTCTGGGAAATGGAGATTTTGTCGTCGGAGCTGCTGGATATTCTCTCGGAAAGGGAAGAGACCTATGCAGTTTAGAAAAAAATCGGTCACGCACGAGAAGATCATGGTCGCGCTCAACATGACGCCGCTCATCGACTGTGTGCTGCAACTGCTCATTTTCTTCATGCTGTCCTCGAGCTTCGTGCTCCAGACGGGCATACATGTTGACCTGCCCAAGGCAAGGGCGCCCCGGCTTCAAGAGGAGCGGGATATCGTCATCACGATCACGCGCTCGAACGAGATATTCCTCAACGACGAAAAAATGACCTCCGACCAGCTTCCGATGGCGCTGCTTGAAAAGGTTACCAAATCTAAGGAGAAAACCGTGTTGATAAAGCCGGACAAGCGCGTCGAAACGGGCAAGCTCGTCGAGGTGATGGGCATAGCAAAAAGCGTGGGCGTCGAATCGCTCGGTATCGTGACCGAACCGCAATAGGGGAAACCCCCATGCTTCTGCCGGCCAGAACAAAGGTGTTTGTGACTCTGTCTGTCTTCATGCACCTGGCGTTTGCCTTGCTTTTCGCCGAGGTCACGCTCAGTTTCCCCCCACCGCCGATCCAAAAGCTCTCGCTCATGATCATTACCCGCGGCGGAGGGCAGGGCGAAATCGTCCAGAGCGAGGCGGGCTGGCCGACGCCAAATAGGCTCGAACCCGGCTTCTCGGCCGACAGAGCATTGAAGAGCCTTGACGCCGACATACCGAAGTGGATGGAATACGCGGCGCCCGATCCCTCTATTTTTACCCCCAGAGACGCGCTCGCCCCGGATATCGACATAGCGGAACTCGCCGCCAAGGCATATGAGGGCGCTCCCGGGGAACTGTTTTCCCATCCGCCGGCGGAGTCAAAGCCCAGGCCGATGGCCGGTCTCGCCATCGGCCCGGCCGTGCCGGAAATATTCGGAAGCGACTGAACGTCCCGATGCTCCACGTGAACTTTTATATAGCGATCTTTGCATACGCGGCCGCAATACTAGCGGTCTGCGCCGGAATCTGGATGTGGGTGGAACTCACGGCGCACAGCGGTCGTCTGGGAGGGTTGGGAACGGCACAGAGCAAATGGAGGTGTCATTACTGCGGATATGTATATCTGGGAAGCGGCGAAGAAAAGGTTTCACAGTGTCCGCGCTGCGAGAGCTACAACGACAAGTGACACCGCAAAAGTGGCGGATATGCGCATATATAATGATGCGCCGCTCTCCGCCGCCATCACAGGCGGTGAATCACCGTATTTATCTCTTTGCGCCGGCTCGCGGAGATTGAACTATCGACTCCCACACGCGCTCTCCGGCCGGACGAAAC
>CBDUSG010000462.1:0-3599 GCA_965369575.1 uncultured bacterium
TCTGGCCAGCGCGTTCGCCGCCCCCTCTTTGTCCCCGATACGGGCGTTATATTTCGCCAGCGTCAGCAGGCCCGGAGCGGACTCCGGCTCCAGCTCGAGCGCCTTATCCAGAGCGGCCCTGGTCTCGTCGAGACGGTTCATGCTGAGATTCGAGGCCGCAAGGCCTCTGAGCGCGAAGACATATGTCGGCTCGATTGCGAGCGCCCGGCGGAACTCCCCGGCGGCGTCCTCGTGCTGTCCCGCAAGCATGTAGAGCCGTCCCATCGCCGTTATGGCCTCATAATAGTCCGGAAACATGCGCGAGGCCTTCCTGTAGGCCAGGAAAGCCTCGTCATACCGGCCGGAATTCCGCTTGGCGTTGCCGAGGCCGTAGTAAGCCACGGACATATACGGGTTGCCGTCCACGGCCGCCTGGTACTCCTTTGCCGCCTCCTCGTATTTTCCGGCCCGCGACTTCAGTCTCCCGAGGTTATATCTGCTCACGGGATATTCCGGATTGAAAGACAGCGCCGTCTCGATCGCCCACAGTGAAAGGTCGTCCCGCCCTATACTTTCGAACATCAGACCCTGGTTGTTGAGTTCGACGGGATATATCTCGGCCGCAATCTTGTCGCTTTTCATCGCGGGATCCCGAAGGCACCGCTCCAGCTCGGCATCCCAATACAGGCGGTTTCGCGCCAGCGCCTCGTCGTCCAGCGCCGCGAGCCGACTATGATAGCGGAACAGGATGCCCTGCGGAACAAGATTCCGGGAAAACGGCAGATCGCGCTGGACGATTCCCCAAAACACGGGGCGCCGCTCATAATTTGCGTCCAATATCGACTGGATGACCAGATATTGGAGCGACATCGGATCGGTCGCCGCCGCCGTGTAGCCCGCCACCGTTTCGGGAGATGGAAGCGTGAGATCGGGGTATTGCTCCAATACCTGCGAGCTCAACTGCCCGCTTCCCGACAGCCACGTCGGATCTATAACCATAAGGTCCGGGCGCTTATTCTCGCAGTAGGTGAGGTACCAGAGTATGAAAAGCGCGTAGCCGTCGCTTGTAAACAGCACCGATCCCTCCGGCATATTCTCGAGGAGCTGCTCGCCGTAGCGCAGCGCGTACAGGTGATCGCTGCGGTCCATGTCACGGAAATGAATCCCCAATGGAACCGCGAACGTCGCGGCCAGCGCGGCGCACAGGGCCGATTTTGCCGCGACGGCCGGCGAGGCCGCCTTTATGCGCCGGGAAAGTAGCTCGGCCCACTCGAAGGCCTGCTGCAGCCCGACCCCGATCCAAATCGCCATGAGCGCGATCGCGGGAACGAAGTATGCCGATATGAAGGCCGTGTTGAGTCCGATATAAAACAGGATCGAGATGACGAGCAGGCTGAATGCAAGAACCCGGCCTTCCGTGCGGGCCAGCCTCCATGCGCCGACGAGGCCGAGCGCGCAGCCGGCCGGTGTGAACTGATGCAGAAGGTCCTTCCCCAGCAGAACCAGATGCGCGGCCACCGCGAAGACGTTCGGTCGCGTGAACAGGTTTGGGGCATACTGCTCCGCCGTTATCACCCAGATGAAATTGCGAAGATTCTCAGGGTTGCCCCAGTCTATCGCAGGATCCATTAAAGAGCGCAGGGGAAGATAAGCATACACAAGCAGGCCCGCGCAGGAGGAAAGAAACATCCCCGCAACCAGCCTGGGCGCGAGGACGCGCGTCCTGAATTTCCAGATGAGAATACATACTATCGAGGGAAAGAAGAAAACTCCTGCGACGTGGTTCGTCAGGCTCAGTCCCAGCAGAAACGCCAGGATACACAGCGAGCGCTCCTCGGTTTTCCAGATGATTTTTCCCGACGCAAGGCGGAACACGAGCAGAGCGAGCAGCATCATGAAGAAACTGTGCAAAGTCGTCGTCTCCGCTACCGTTGACTGCTCCCACGCCGTCGGAGCGAACGCGAAGAAGAGCGCGCCCCCGAGCGCGGCGGCGGGCGCCCAGGAATGGTCATCGAGCCTGTCGGCGATTATTCTATATACGAGCATGCACGTGAGCGCGCCGAAGAAGGCGGACATGAAATTGACGCGCCATGCGATCGAGCCATATGGAATGAACGTGAACAGTTTTCCTATGATGACGTATAGGGGATGCCCGGGAGGATGCGGAATGCCAAGTGTGTAGGCCGCGGCGATCAGCTCGCCGGCATCGTCCCAGAACACTGTCGGACACAGTGTGATCGTGTAGATGAGCAGAGGGAAGGCAAAAGCGAGCCAGCCGGCTCGCTTGCGCAGGGCCGGGGCATCCATACTAGGCACCGGCGTTTCGTTCTGATCGCAGATAGACCGCCGTGTGAAAAGTTCGCTTCCACCAGAACCGGAAAAGATCCCTGACGGTGTCGAGAATTGTTTCAGCATTCCCGCAGGTCGCCATGCCGGCGCTCCGCGGAACGTACATTATGTCGACCTCCTGCAGGCGGTAGCCGAGATCGCGGGCCTTTATCATGATCTCGGCCGTGATGAATACGCCTCTGGACTCGATGTTGATCCGGTCGAGCATCGCCCTTCGATACATGTGGATATAATTGAACTGGCGCTCCTTCATCCTGAACAGTATCTTTATGAGAGCGATGTTGACGTAAGAGACCAGCTTGCGAAACATCGAGTAATCGCGCCTGTCCGACCGGATGCCTACAACGAGATCGCATTCGCGCGAAGCGTCGATGTATTTGTGAAGCTCGTCCAGCTCGAGCGCGAGGTCGGCGGGAATGAATATGACGAACTCGCCCTCGCTCGCCTCGATCCCCGTGAACACGCCGCTGCCCGGCCCGATGTTGTGTGGATGATTTATTAATCGAAAACGGGCATCCGCCTCTGCCAGCTCTTCGGCTATCTCGCGTGTGCCGTCGGTGCTGCCGTCATTGACGATAATTATCTCGAAAGTCGTATCCAACTCATCGAGCTTGGCGGCCACACTGCAGGCGGTGGGCCGCAGATTCTCCTGCTCGTTGTACGCCGGAATAACGACCGAGACGTATGGTTTCATGTCAATTACCTCTTGCACCTCTTGCGGAGCGTCTTGGCAGGCACGCCGGCGACGACCGTTCGCGGTTCGACGTCGCCGCAGACAACCGCTCCGGCGCCCACCTGGGCGCCCTCGCCGATCGTGACCCCGGGCAGAATTATCGCCCCCGTGCCGATGTCGGCGCCGTCCTCGATCACGACGGGTTTGAAGAGTACGGCCGTGTGCAGTATCGGTTTCGCCGCATCCCCGCCTTCATGGTGCGAGGTTATGATCTTTACCGCCGGCCCGATCCCTACGTTGCGGCCGATCTTCAGGCCGCCGGCACTGTGGAAGAAGCACTGCTGGCCTACCCAGGTCCCGTCGCCGATCTCCATCCTGTTCTTGTAGTATGCCTTGAGCATCGTGTTGTGGCCGATGTACACGTCGTCGCCGATCTCGATATTTTCGGGATGGAAAATAAGCACGCCCGCCTCAAAAATGACATCTCTGCCGAGACGGGCCAGCTTCGATATGTCCGGCGCACCGTCGCCGTGTGACTTCGCCATATCATCCCTCGCGCATAATGCGTCCCATCCGGAGGCGGCTCACAGGTCCTGCT
>CBDUSG010000463.1:0-3583 GCA_965369575.1 uncultured bacterium
TCGAGCGATTGCACCGAACCTTGAAGGAGTCCTTCGAGCAGGTATTGATCTCGGCGAATGATCCGGAAACCTACGGATTCGTGGGGACGACGGTCGTCCGCGACATATACGATGCGGGCGGCTCGCTTGCAGGCATCCACGCCGGCCTCTTATACGCGGGAGAGAAAAGCTGCTTTTTCGCCGCTTGCGACATGCCGTTCGTCAACCTCGATCTTGTCCGATACCTGGCCCGGTTCGCAGATGACTACGATGTTGTCATCCCGGCCAGTCACAACGGCCTCGAGCCGCTCCATGCGTTCTATTCCCGCGGCTGCGTCCCCCACATCGAGGCACAGCTCCGGCAGGGGAACTTGAAGATAATCGATTTTTTCGACAAGGTGCGCGTTCGCCGCGTCTCCTTCGACGAAATGCATGAGATAGACCCCGAGGAGCTGTCGTATTTCAACATAAACACGCAGGAAAAATATGATCTCGCCATCTCGAGGCTCGAAAAGCGAGATCCCTCGTGACGCGACGCCCGCCACACATACACCGGCTCCCTGTTGCAAAGCCGGCCGGACTATGGCAGAATTGTGTGGGATTGCCGGACGTGGCTGAATCGGACGCCCTGCGGCAATCAATTCGCAAAAGGCCACGAAGCGGGATTTGATAACGGACCCATCGCGGAAAAATAATATGACAATCCAGCAGGAAGAGGGAAAACAAAAGCGCCGCATAAACTACCTTCGCGTCTCGGTAACCGATCTATGCAATTACCGATGCACGTATTGCATGCCGCCCGAGGGCGTCGAGTGGCTGCCTCATTCCGACATCCTCTCGTTCGAGGAAATCCGCTCGGTCGTCAGCGCCGCGATTCCGCTGGGGATCAACCGTGTCCGGCTGACCGGCGGCGAGCCGCTCGTAAGGCGCGGCCTGCCGGCGCTCGTCGAAATGCTGACGCATCTGCCGGGCATCGACGAGGTGTACCTCACGACCAACGGCTCGAAGCTCGAAGAGTTCGCCGACGCACTGCGCGCCGGCGGCCTCAGCAGGATAAATGTGAGCCTGGACTCGCTCAGGCCCGATCGCTACAGGACGATGACGCGCGGTGGAGACATCGAAAACGTGTGGAGAGGCATCGAAGCGGCCCGAAAAGCGGGGTTCGAGCCGATCAAGCTCAACGTCGTGGTCATCAAGGGCGTCAACGACGACGAGATCGAAGACTTCGCCAGATTCACCGTGGACAACCCATTCGAGGTCAGGTTCATTGAATATATGCCGTTCGGCCCGTCCGAGGATTTGCAGAAATACCAATGCATGACCGCCGACGAGATAAAAAGGCGCATCGGCGCGCTCGGCTCTCTGCGTCCTCTGCCGACGTCCAGCCGTACCGGGCCGGCACAGCGGTATCAGCTCGATGGCGCCAAAGGGAAACTCGGTTTCATTCCCGCGATGACCCACAACTTTTGCTCCACCTGTAATCGAATCCGGCTCACCGCCAATGGGCGTTTACTCTCGTGCCTTTTCTCGGGGCGGTCGACCGATGTGAAATCGCTCCTGCGTTCAAAGGCGCCGGCCTCACAGATCACCGAAGCCATTCGGCTGGCCATCGAATCGAAACCCGCCGTCCGATCCGGTCGCAGCGAGAGCTTCATGAGTTCGATCGGCGGCTGAGCCGGCAAACCCGCTCACTCGAAGCATGAATCGTCCCGAAAATCTTTCCGACACCAAACGCTCACTGCGAAAAAAAATGGTCGAATGGCGTGCCTCGCTCTCCACCGAAGAGGCGGGCCGCAAATCCGAGCAGATAGCCTCCCTCGTCGGAACGCTTCCCGAATACAGTGACGCGAGAACGATTCTGTTCTACGTTTCCGCCAAACCGAACGAGGTTGGAACGCACGCTCTCATCCGCAAAGCCCTGTCTCGGGGTGTGAGGACGCTGGTTCCGGTGACCGACTTCGACCGCCGGGAGCTGGTCATTTCCGAGCTGAAGGACATGGCCGAGCTTGAGCCCGCTCGGTTCGGCCTCCTCGAGCCGCGCGCCGATTCTATCCGACCCGTAGCCGCGAGCGAGGCCGAGGCGGTCATCGTGCCGGGTGTCGCGTTCGACACGTGTTGTCGGCGCATCGGATTCGGCGGCGGCTATTACGACCGGTTCCTCGCTGAGTGCGCGGCCGTATCGATCGCGCTTTGCTACGAGGGCCAGATCGTCGAGCGCGTTCCCACCGATTCCACCGACGTGCCGGTCGACATCATCGTCACCGAAAAACGCATATTCCGGAAACCCGAGCGGGCCTCCTGAGACCAACAGTATACGGTTGACACGACACTAGGCCTCGCCGACTCCACCGAAAAACCTTGACAAATGCACCCCGTTGGATTTATATTAGAGGTGCGGGGTGGAGCAGTCAGGTAGCTCGTTGGGCTCATAACCCAAAGGTCACCGGTTCAAATCCGGTCCCCGCAACCAAAGGGATTTCAGGGACTTGCAGCAATGCAGGTCCCTTTTTTCATGCCTTTCTTTCGGGCGTTTGTACAGTAAGATGTATCCTACGGCGCATCTAAGAGGACTTTCCGCACGGACTTCCAGCCCGAAAAGGAGGTCGGAAATGGCAAGCTTGAGAATAGGAGCGTTCGAAAGACTCGCAGGGCAGTAACGAATCAGCCGCATACCAGCCCGGCCTGGCATAGCCACCCTCTCTTATTTGGTTATCCTGAGATCGTCTACAACGTAGCTATGAGGCATTGGCAATGCCAGGACAATTCCTGGAGAATTAAAACGTACCATCGCAACGTTGGAAAAGTTACCATCTTCGAAATTTTTGTCGGAGACGACGGCTTCGTCGTCAATGCATATTGAGTACTTTCGTTCGTCCATATCGATCTTGATATGGATCATGTGCTTGGCGCCGGGGTCATAGGAACCGGACAACTTGCTGTAGCCATCACCTTCAATCAGGTGGTAAGAGCCATCGAAAAGTCCCAGGCTTAATGCGACGTTACCCTCTTCGGAGAGAACGGCTATGGTAATACCGTAGACTAAATATGGTGGAACAATATCGCCGTGGGCCGTGAAGTCTATATAATATTTGCCGGATGTATAAGGACCCTGCCCGAGGTCTCCGGCCACCCCCTCGACCACAGTGGGACTGTATCTTTCCGGGCCGCTTATTCCGCTCGGGCCGCTTAACCTAAGGGCCTTGGACCCAAGGACTGCCGAGTTAATCACCTCCACCGTGTTCGCCCCGTTCTCGATTTCAAGGTTCGCACCAGGCGGTCCGTATGACGTAGTTGTGGGAAGGGAGCCCACCGTGTCGGCATCGAAAGTAGCGGAAAAAGCTGTGTTGGAGCCATATCCTGAACAGATATCCGTTTTCGGAGGGGGACAACACAGCGTGCAGCAACCGGCCAGGATAAAGGCCAGAACAACCGGTGAAACAGTAAGAACCCACTTATTAGGAACTTTTGTCTTCACAAGCCTATCTCCTTATTTTAGGTATTTACAATATTTAATAGAATATTATCACATGACCCATAAATCGACAAGTGGTAATAAATGATTTTCTGATTCTTCCATTTCATTGACTACATGATGTTGTCTGCA
>CBDUSG010000464.1:0-3576 GCA_965369575.1 uncultured bacterium
GATGAATAGACGCACCGAGGCGGTCAGGGAAAAACTCGCCGCCGAGGACGCCGACGCTTTCATCTGCTACAGCTACCCCAACTATCGATACCTGTCGGGATTCACCGGCTCACTCGCGATCGTCATCATCACGCAAGAGCGCGCCGTCATAATCAGCGACTTCCGATATCGCACCCAGATCTCTGAGGAAGTCAGCGGCTACGATTTCGTCGAGATAAAGGGGCCGCCGGAGGAAACCGTCCTCGCTCAGCTCGGCGAGCTGAAGATATCGAGGCTGGTCTTCGAATCGGCGCACCTGACGTACCGCCATTACGGGCAGTTTCGAATGCTTGAAAAGCTCGAGCTGGTCCCCACCGAGAATTGGATCGAGGGTCTCCGCTCGGTCAAGGACGAGCGCGAGATCGAGCTTGTCCAAAAGGCGGCCTCGATCGCCGATCAGGCCATCGAGGGTATTTCCCGCGAATTAAAGCCAGGTATGACCGAGAAGCAGGCCGCTAACCGTATTACCGAACTGATCCGCTCGCTGGGCGGAAGGAAGGAAGCGTTCGACCTGATTGTGGCCGCCGGTCCGCGCTCGGCGATGCCGCACGCCCAGCCGACCGAGCGCGAGCTGCGCGCCGGAGAGCCCATAGTGATCGACATGGGAGCGCAGTTCGAGGGGTATCACTCCGACTTGACAAGGACGGTGTGGTTGGGTAGAATTAAAACGCCGCAAGTCCTTGAGATATATGAGATAGTCGAAAAGGCTCAGGCCGCCGTGCTCGATGCGATCCGCCCCGGCATGACCGGCGTCGAGGTCGACGCGGTCGCGCGCGAGTTGATAGCCGAAGCCGGCTACGCCGACTTTTTCGGCCACGGCCTCGGCCATGGTGTCGGCCTCGAAGTGCACGAATCGCCGACGGTTTCAAGACTTGGAAAAGACAAGATCGAGCCCGGCATGGTCTTCACGGTTGAGCCGGGCATTTATATTCCCGAAACCGGAGGCGTCCGAATCGAGGACATGATCGTCGTCACCGACCGGGGCTGCCGCAGGCTCACCAAATCGGAGCATCGGCCCGAAATCGACGGGTGAGCGGAAAGGGTAGGCCGCATATGAATTTTCTGAAATCGATCCTGCTCATAATTGTTTCAGGAGCCCTGTTTGTCATAGCCGTCTTCGTCGTGTTTGTCGGGTTGCTGGCCATCGATCCGCAATTCACCGCCCGCGTGATTCACACTGTCTCGGCCGTCGGGTATCCTTTCGTCCCGATCGGAATAGGGCTGGCCGTGGGCGGTGTCGCGCTGTATCTGCTCTCGCGCGTCGGCCGCGATTCCGATTCTTCGGGCACGTTCACGTTCGATGGCGCCAAGGGGCCCGTGGACGTCTCGCTTCGAGCGATCGAGGACTACGTCGCAAAGCATTTTTCCGAAAAACCGGTGGTCCACGCCGTCCGCGCGAAGGTCGGCGTCTCGAGGGATCGAAAGAAGATTCGCGTGCGCGCTACCATCAGCGTGTGGTCCGAGCAGAGCATCAAGGGCGCGGGCGAAACCGTGCAGCGAGAGATTATACACTGCCTTAAGGAGGGACTCGGCCTGGACGACGTCGAGTTCGTGCGCGTTTCCGTCGACAAAATCATCGCCGGCAAATCGGCCAAAGCGGTTGCGCATAAGCCGGCTTTCCCGAAGGCCGAGCCGGCAAAAGCGCCCACCGGCGAGGCGCCCGCCGAGGACGGCGGCTGATTCGTCCCTCTTCGAAACACGATACTAAGGAACGCCCCCGATGCTTGCCAAAAGAATCATTCCCTGCCTCGACGTGAAGGACGGTCGCGTGGTCAAAGGAATCAACTTCGTCGGCCTCCGCGACGCCGGCGACCCCGTCGAGACCGCGAAAAGATACGACGAAGAACAGGCCGATGAGCTTGTGTTCCTCGACATAACGGCCTCGCACGAAAAGCGCGCCATAATGCTTTCGGTCGTCAGCAGGACCGCCGAGCAGGTGTTCATGCCGCTCACCGTCGGCGGAGGCATACGCGAGATAGACGACATCCGCGAGCTGCTGAGAGCGGGCGCAGACAAGATATCGATCAATACGGCCGCCGTCAACGATCCCGACCTGGTGGCCCGCTCGTCGGTTCGCTTCGGCAGCCAATGTATCGTTGTCGCCATCGACGCCAAGCGAACCGATTTGGGTTTCGAAGTTTTCATTCACGGCGGACGCACGCCCACCGGCATCGACGCCCTCGAGTGGGCCGAGCGCGTCACGGAACTCGGCGCGGGCGAGATACTGCTGACGAGCATGGACTACGACGGCACGCAGGACGGCTATGACATCGAGCTGACCAGCGAGATCGCAAAGAGGGTCTCCATTCCGGTGATCGCCTCGGGAGGCGCGGGCAAGCTCGAGCACCTGCACGAGGCGCTCACGGCCGGGCGCGCAGACGCGGCGCTGGCGGCCTCGATCTTCCACTATAGGACTTATACGATCAGAGAGACCAAGGAATATCTCCGGTCACGCGGTATATGCGTGAGGGATCACGACAGGATCGGCACATGAATATCCTCGATACAGTCAAATTCGACGCGCACGGTCTCGCGCCGGCTATCGTTCAGGACTCCGAGAGCGGCGAAGTGCTCATGATGGCATATATGAACCGCGAGGCCCTCGAGCTTACAGTCCGAAGCGGGACGACCCATTTTTACAGCCGCTCACGCAAGAAGCTGTGGCGCAAGGGCGAGACTTCCGGCCACCTGCAGTCAGTGGAAGAGGTGGCCATCGACTGCGACGCCGACACGATTCTCGTCAAGGTGCGCCAACAGGGAGCCGCCTGCCACGAGGGCTACAAGTCATGCTTTTTTCGCAAGACCGCCGACGGTTCGGCCTGGGAGATCGAGGCCACGAAGCTTTTCGATCCCGAAAAAGTTTACGGAAAGAAATGACCGCGAGCCATTAGGACCGCAAATGTACACTCCAAGCCTGGAAGAATTCAAGGGAATGGCCGGCGACGGCAACCTCATCCCCGTCTGCCGCAAGGTTCTCGCCGACCTCGAGACGCCGGTCTCTGCCTTTCTCAAGATAGACAGCGGCAGTTACTCGTTCCTGCTCGAGAGCGTCGAGGGCGGCGACAGGATCGCGCAATACTCGTTTCTCGGCTCGAACCCGTCCGTAATCTTTCAATCCAAGGGCAGGGAGGTCACGATTACGGAAAACGGCGAGTCAAGGAAACTCGACCATAACGATCCGCTGGCCTGTCTCAAAGAGCTGATGGCGCGTTACCGGCCCGTCGAGGTCGAGGGCATCCCGCGCTTTTTCGGAGGCGCGGTCGGCTACGTCGGCTATGACACCGTGCGCTTTTTCGAGGAACTCCCCGACGACACCGCGGACGACCTCGATCTGCCCGACATGTTCTTCGTGATCACCGACAAGATTCTCATTTTCGACCACGTCGACCACAAGATAATGGTCGTATGCAACGCCCACGTCGAGGAAGACCCCGAGGCGGCATATCGCGAGGCGACCAGCGAGATAGACGCGATGGTGGATTTGCTCGAGCGGCCGCTCGAGTATCCGAAATACAGGGCGCCGAAATCGCCGCCGAA
>CBDUSG010000465.1:0-3574 GCA_965369575.1 uncultured bacterium
GAGGTTCGAACACGCCACGGCCCAGGCCCCGCAAGCGCTCTACTCGCTTTCCTCTCTTTTCACGTCGCGCTATCCCCACCAGCTCGAGGACGGGGGGATTGCCGGCACGCCCAGCCTCCCTGAAATATTGAAAAACAATGGCTACACGACCGTCGCGTTCACGGGCGGCGATCCCGTATCGAAACGTGATTTCGGGGCTCACTTCGACTTCTTCAACGATACCGGCGAGCAGATGTACAGGTTAAGACAGTCTCACAGTCTCGTCATGTCGCTGCTGCATCTGAGGCGCTTTGCGCGACGCTTCGGCATCTCCGCCAGACCGCTGAATATCACCAATCACTGGCGATTCCGGCGTCCCGCAACCGTGGTGGCGCGGGCCTCTTTTAAGGTCCAGAGACAGAACGCCACCAAGTGGCTGATCAGGCACGGCAAGGACAACTCGTTTTTCATGTTTCTGCAGACCAATTCCATACAGAACTACTTCCTGAACCGGAAGGCCGCGCGCAAGAACGCAAGAGCACTCAACCCCGGTTACGTCGGAGTATTCGACGGCGTGAACCTGGACTACCGTTCGGAATATCCGCGCGAGCAGAAGGATGTTGCACAGCTCCACGCGTTATATGCGGGCGGGATATTCGAAGCTGATAAGGAACTGGGACAGTTCTTCCTGGATCTGCAGCGGCTGAACCTATGGGCCGACACAATCATTGTGCTGCTTTCGGGCCATGGCGAAGGATTCCAGCCCGGGCTGGGCAGGGTGTGGCACGGCGACCGGCTGAACGAAGACTTGCTGCATGTGCCCCTCATCATTGTTTTTCCCGATCGGATTCCCATTAGGAAGACCGTCAGGTCGCAGGTCGCGCTGCTCGACGTCATGCCGACGGCCCTCGATTTCCTGGATATCGAGATTCCGGACGAGCTGGAGGGTGTCTCACTGAAGCCGTTCATAGAGAAGAAACGCGCCAGGGTCGGCCCGAGGAGAATCTATTCCGAGATGGCGGCCGGGCGCGGCGTCGCTCTTCGGGCGTACCCGCACAAATACATCAAATATTCGGACCGGTCCGAATTCTACAACATCAAATCCGATCCGCGCGAGCTGACGAATCTGGCCCCGGCAGCCCCGCCGGCTATGGAATCGCTCCAGCCGTTTGTCGACGAATTTTTCACAAAGGCCGCCGAATAAACCGTCGCATACGGAGCGGCAATCGACGGACCCTGAACCGCCGGCTTTCCGCCGCGATGAAAGAGGAGAAGCTGATCCCCGATTCATCTCCCGTCGGCCCAGTTTTCCTGGCGTGGGTCGGCGCCGCCGGTGAGACGGCCGGCAGCTGGATCGCGGATGATCGCACAGACTGCGCCCATCTCGTAATGCCAATCCGGGACGACCTCGATCTCGTAGCCCATGCCTTCCAGCTGCTTTCCAACCTTCTCGTTGAGGCTTTTCTCCAGCACGACCACGCCGGGATTGTACTCGTGGGGTGAAAACGAGTTCGGGAAATTCTTCGAGCTGAAACGTGGTGCGTCGATCGCATCCTGGATATCCATTCCGAACACGATCAGGTTTATGAACACCTGCAGCAGCGCCTGCGGCTGCTGGTCTCCCTCGGGAGTGCCGAACGTCATGAACAACTCGCCGCCGCGGGTGACCATGCTCGCGTTCGGCGTCGCGCGCGGCCTTTTGCCCGGCGCGAGCGCGGCGGGATGGTCGGGATCGAGGCGAAACTGCGTCATCCGTATCCCGAGGCAAAGGCCCATGCCGGGTACCATCGGCGAGACGGGGAAATCGCTTGGCGTGAGCGAAATCGAGTTGCCGCGCGCGTCGGTCACTGCGAGATAGCTGGTGTCGATGGCCGCCATTGGCGCGCGGAGTCGTTCGCCGCCGCGCGGCAGAGAGCTTAGCATCGTCCGAAGCCTGTCATTTTCGGCGCTCTGCCCGGCGCTCATCCTGTTGAAGCCGGCGGCGTCACCTGGTGGCGGCATCCGCCCGAAAGCGCGGTCAGTCGTCATTGCCCCGAGCCTCGATGCGGCGAATTCTTTGCTCAACAATGCCTCGGCGGGTACGTCCACGAAGTTGGGATCTCCGAAGTAAGCCTCGCGGTCGGCCATCGTAAGCTCTATTGCCTGGATGAGCGTGTGTACGTATTGCGGCGAATTGTGTTCCATCGAGCGGAGATCGACCCCCTCGAGAATCTGAAGCGCCATCGGCAGCACGGCGCCCTGGTTCCATGTGCGGTTTGCGTGGATCGTGTATTCGCCGAAGGCGCCGCTCAGCGGCTCCTCCCAAAAGCCTGAGTAATTTGCAAGGTCTTCTTTCGATATGAGCCCGCCCCCGTCCTCGTGCATCTTGACAATGGCGTCGGCCACCGGGCCCTTATAGAAATAGTCGTGGACGGCCCTCAGGCCTTCGGAGCGCGTGCCGCGGGCCGCAAGCGCCTTGCGCTCCGCCTCGGCCATCGACTGCAGCGTGCGCGCGAGGTCGGGCTGCCGAAACCGCTCTTTATGATAAAGCGGCCTCCACCACTGTCCGCCAAGGTAGACTTCGGTGTTGTATGGCATCATTATCCTATATCCGAGGCGCTCGGGAAGCGAAAGATCGAAGTGATTGAGCATCATCGAGTGGACCGGGAAGCCGTCGGAGGCGAGCCTGATCGCCTCGGCGACGACCTCGCCGAAGCTCATCGTGCCGTGCTCGTCGAGGATGGCGATTATGACGTCGGGCGAAGACGGCAAGAGCTGCGCAAGAATGCCCATCTCCGGCATGGTCTCGTGCCCTTTCGACCTGAAATATTCGATTGTCGCCCTCTTCGGCGCCGTGCCCACGCCGCAATAGCTCCTGATTTCGCCTTTCTCCGCGTCATACAGAATCGGGGGCGCTATCGAGGGAAAGCTCGCGGCCTCCGGGTACGTCACGTTCAACGCAAGCAGCGCCGCCATGCCGGCGTCGAAGGCGTTTCCGCCCTCTTCCATGATCTCCAGCGCGGCGCGGGTCGCCCACGGGGTGCCCGTGGCAGCCATGCAGCCCTCGGCCGAGACGGAATCTCTCGCCACTCTGTGCGGGTCGTCGAACTCCATGAACTCGTCGGGCTTCTTGGGTAACAACAGATAAATTGCGATGAGGATCGCCACCACGAAAAGGATGCAAACAACAAATTTTTTCAGGATTTTCATCGGCTTCTCCGGAATCCTGCGCGAATATCACCGGGCACCCAATCGGAGCGGCCTACATAATAGCATACGACCTGCTGCATTTGACACCTTTTCGGGGCCGTGATAGACTTGTTTTAAATTGATAAACGTTCTTGATTGCCCGCGTTGCAGGCTGTCGGCGGCGAGTCGCCGCCTGTGGAAATGCCGCAGGCGGGGTATTTATTCCGTGACCACTGGAGCCAACAGTCTAACAGTCTGAGGGAAATTGTCATGGATATGATAGAACTCCTGCGTCAGACGGTCGCCCGCGGCGCATCGGACCTTCACGTCACGGCCGGACGCCCACCCATGATGCGCATTCACGGCGAGCTCGAGCCGCAGTCCGACTTCGAGATGGTCGACGCCGAGAAGGCCGAGGCGCTCATAA
>CBDUSG010000466.1:0-3564 GCA_965369575.1 uncultured bacterium
GCTCGCTGGAAACAACAATATACGGTTGACACGACACCAGGGGTGGGTCCCGCGTGAGCCCGCGGGCCTCAGGCCCCGAATGGCATCAGACCTGATACACGACCTTTCCTCCGACAATCGTCCGCTCGACGCGGATATCACTGATCTTCTCCGGCGCGACGGCTGCGGGATTTGCGCTGAGGATCACCATGTCGGCGCGCTTGCCAACGCTGATGCTCCCCTTGACCGAATCCTCGAATTGCGCGTACGCGGCGTCGATCGTATACATTCGTATCGCCTCCGCCGCCGTTATGGCTTGCCGGGTCTCGAGGCCCTCGCGAGTGACGCAGCACTGGATCGCATGGAGAACGTCGGTCGACTCGACCGGCGCATCCGAGGCGCCCGCGATCCTGGCGCCGGCATCGAGAATCGCGCGGTAAGGATACGCCCATTTCACCCTCTCGGGCCCGAGCCGTTTGCGCAGCCAATGTTTCTCGGAATGTATGAAAAGGGGCTGCGTGGATACGACGAGCCCGAGCCGCGCGATGTCGGCGACCATCTCGGCCGACAGCGAAGATGCGTGCTCGATGCGGTGGCGGTGATCCTCGCGCGGGTGTTCGGAGAGCAATTTTTCGTAGAGATCGATGCAGGTCCGGTTGGCAAGATCGCCGATGGCGTGGATGACGATCTGCATCCCGGCGGTGTGTGCGGCGACCATGCGGCGATATATCTCGCCCTCGTCGAGCACGAGGAAGCCGCGCTTGTCGGGCTGATCGGCGAATGGCTCGCTCATGTACGCCGTGCACGAGCCATACGTGCCATCGGAAAATATCTTGATTCCGCCGACCCTGTGCCCGCCGGGCTCTTCCCCATGCAGCGGCGTCTGCCGGGCCTCTTCGATTTTTCCTATGTCGGAGGTGATGATAAGGCAATACAGGTTTATCGGCACATGCTCGAGAAACATGGTCATCGCCATCACGTCGAACGCCCCTGACGAACCGGCCGGGCCTTCCTTGTCCGTCTGCAAAACCGCGCCGACCGACGTCAATCCTCTCGCCGCCAGTTTTGCGAAGGTCGACTTCGCCCCATCGATCAAAGAGTCGATCTCCGGCATAGGCATTGCGCTCAGGGGAATCTGCGCCGCCGTCTCGCGGAACGGTCCCGCCGGATAGCCGCCGGGCTCGCGGTCGATCACGCCGCCCTCGGGATCAGGCGTGTCGGCCGTCACGCCACAAGCTTCGATTGCCCTGGTATTCGCGATGACCATGTGTCCGTCGTGTTTAATGATCATTGCCGGTCTGTCGGGACAGGCCTCGTCAAGGTCAGCGCGCGCGGGTAGCCGCGGGTCGTTCAGGTTCTGCTCGTCGAATTGCAGGCCGACGATCCATTCGTCAGATGAATCGGCCTCGGCCGCCTCTCGGATCATGGCCTTGACTTCCTCGATAGTGGCGGCGCTTCGAAGATCGATGTTCATGTCGAAGTAAATCAGAACGACAGGATGCATGTGGGTGTCGATGAAGCCGGGCATCAGCGCGCGCCCCTTCAAGTCGACGCTCTCGAACGCCTCGCCGAACGCGGCGCGGCATTCCGCTTCGGAACCGACGGCGATAATCCACCCGTCTTTGACCGCGACCGCCTCGGCCGCGGGCAGGTTTTCGTCGACCGTGTAAATATCTCCCCCGAAATAGAGTTGTCCGCTTTCGGCCATTTCCGGTTGTACCTCCGTTTCATCCATGCGCGCGGCCGTGCGCCCATGCGCAGGTGACAGGCATTGCTATTTCATCTCGATCTTGACGGTTTCAGCGGTGGCGTGCTTTGCGAGCGCGTCTTCATCGAGTTCAACGCCCCAGCCCGGCCCATCAGGAACCGTCGCCATGCCGCCGCCGTAATCGATCGGGTTAACGATGATGTCGTCCTCGAGCATGACGTGCCCGAAAAGCTCGGTCGCGTGCCCGAGCGAATCGTGTCTGGCGGCCGCAAGATGTATCTGCATCGCCGAGGCGATACCCAGCGTCTGGTTGTGTATCACGACGCCCATTCCGCGTTGCTCGGCGTACGTGATCGCGCGCAGCGCGTTGGTGACTCCGCCGGGCCGCTCGGAGTTTATGCCGACGACGCCGATGGCCCCGAGCTCGGCGAGCGTAACGATATCCTGCAGTGAGAAGCAGCCTTCGTGCGCCATGAGCGGCGTATCGACCCTGTGCTGCACATGCGCCATGCCGACATAATCGGTCGCCCGCACCGGCTGCTCGGCAAAATCGATGACGAACGGCTCGATCGCCTTGATAGCGCGAACCGCCTCGGAGGGCGAATAGGCCTGGTTGTAATCGACCCGCAGCCGCAAGTCGTCGCCGAATTTTTCTCGCAGCAGTTTCATTATGCGGACATCCTCGTGGATGCCGCCGCCCAGCTTGACGCGCATCGTGCGCATGCCTTCTCCGTGGAAGTTCTCTGCGAGTCCGATCATCGTGTCGGCGTCCATCAGCGGGATGAGCGCCGCCAGCGGAATCTCATCCACGACACGGCCTCCCATGAAGTCGCTCGCCGGTCTGCCGGTGACGCGGCCCATCATGTCGTAGCACGCCATATCGAGCAGTCCCTTGGCGACGTCGCTGCGGGCAACGTTGCTGTCCATTCGATGGCGGATGCGCTCGACGTTGAATGGGCTTTCCCCGAGCGCATACTTGCCGAGCGCGTTCTTGATGATGTCGATGAGCTGCTCGGGCGAGACGCCGGTCTCGGGCAGCCAGACGAACGCCTCGCCCAGCCCGATGCCGCCGTCGTCGGCGACCAATTTGCAGATGACGAAGTCGCCGCCCAACCATTCCTCCTCGGCCGCGATCGCCATGCCGAGCCCGCCGGCTCCCGCCTGCATCGCCTGCCTGACGAATTCGAAGAAGGGCACGAACACCGACGTCAGCTCGATGCGCACGATCTTCGGACCCTGACCTTTTCCGGAATCCGCGTTCTCTCCCATTTCACGCTCCCCTTATTGAACGAGGCGCCGGAAGGCCTCTTTACGATCCGACCGGCTACCAGCGCGCCGTGTGTTCTTCGGCCCAGCCAACAAGTTCGTTGATCTGAATTGTTTCTCCGGCGCCGGTCGTGAGCGTGCCGGAATACTTGCCGAACAACTGATGGACTCCGCTTGCGATGACGAGCAGGTTCGTCTTTGCAACACGGTCGAAGAATGGCTCGAAAGAAAGATCGAGCCCGCCGTCGCGCGAGGAAAAGGACCATGGCTTCATAAAGTCGGAGGAGTCGTACTCCCACTCGACCCATCCGAGCTTGGTCATCTTGCCATCGATGAAAAAGCAGTTTTCGGTCGCGCGGCTGAGGTCGCCGAAGCCCTTGCCGATGTTGAGGCCGACAGTGCTCCCATTCGGCAAAAAGCCGGATGCGCTGGCCCAGTTCCAGAAGCTTGAGTACTCCCACACTCCCCTGCCCCAGTCGAGGTTGGCGAGCGCGCTGTCGGGGCTTAGATCGAGCTGCCGTTCGCCGACCACGATTTTTCCCTCGGCGGGCATGCAGTTGATCTTATGATTATAGTAGAATCGCCTTCGCGTTATGGGGGTCGCCATGACG
>CBDUSG010000467.1:0-3563 GCA_965369575.1 uncultured bacterium
CGTCTACTGCCTTCAGTTCCACAACCACTTTATTCTCTACCATAAAATCGAGCCTGTACCCGCAATTCAGCCTGACGCCCTTATACTCCACAGGAATTGATCGTTCTTTTTCAAAGGAAATATTCCGCAAAGACAGTTCATGAGCCAGGCATTGGTGATATGCCGTTTCGAGCAATCCCGGCCCCAATTGTCGATGCACCTCGATGGCTGCACCGATAATTATATTGGAGAGTTCATCTTCATTCATTCTTGCCGCCTTTGCGTTCCAGAATGTCAGCGGCGACTCGCCGCCTTTGCGGTGAAAATTTCTTTTTCTTTTTTCAGGTGCCTATGAACCGCAAAGGCGCAAAGAGCGCAAAGAGAAACTACAGATTCAGCGGCGACCCGCCGCCTTTGTGGTTAAATTAGCGTTTTTCTCGCCGCTCGCCCTCACAGCTCGACGCGTTTTACGGAGATGATGTTGGGCAGAGCCGCGATGCGGTCGACGGTCTCTTTGGAAGCGGGCGCGTCGATCTGCCAGAGTGAGACGGCGCGGCCGCCGGCCTTGTCGCGGCCGAGGTACATCGTGGCGATGTTGACGCCGTCTTCGGCGAGGACGGCGCCGATGTCGCCAATGACGCCGGTGCGGTCGTGGTTGTATATGAAGAGCATGTTGCCGCTGGGGGCGGCCTCGATTGGGAAGTCGTTGAAGCGGACGATGCGGGGCTCTTTCCTGCCGAAGATGGAGCCGGCGACGCAGTTCTGCTCGTCACCGCTGCTGACGGTGATGCGCACGAGGCTGACGAAGTCCTCGGCGCTTCGGCTGGTGACTTCGCGCACGCGCACGCCCCTCTCTCGCGCTATGGCGCGCGCGCTGACGATGTTCAGCCGGTTGCCGACAAAACGCGTGAAGATGCCCTTGAGCACGCCGGCGGTTATCGGTTCGACTCCGCGCTCGATGACCTCGCCCTGATATTCGACGACTATTTCTTCAATCGCAAAGTCGGATATCTGCGCGACGAAGTTGCCCATCTTTTCGCCGAGCGTTATGTACGGGCCGACGTGTTCCATCAGCTCGGGACTGAGCGAAGGCACGTTGACGGCGTTGCGGATCGTGTCGTTGAGCAGGTAGTCGGCCACGCGCTCGGCGACCGCGACGGCGACGCCTTCTTGCGCCTCGACGGTGCTCGCGCCGAGGTGCGGCGTGCATATGACGCTCTCGAGCCTGCATAGCGGGTTGTCGGTCGCGGGCTCGGCCTCGAACACGTCGAGGGCCGCGCCTCCTATGCGGCCGGAGGTGAGCGCGTCGTGGAGATCGCGCTCGTTGACGATTCCGCCGCGCGCGCAGTTTATCAGCATCGAGCCACGTGCCATCTTTCCGAGCGCCCGGGCGTCGATGAGGTTGCGGGTCTCGTCGGTGAGCGGAATGTGGAGTGTTACAAAGTCGGAGGCCGCGAGCAGCTCGTCGAGCGATACCAGCGCAATGCCCTTGCTCGACGCGGTCTGCGGCGGGATGTGGGGGTCGTACGCGATGACGTGCATCTTGAGCGCGGCGGCCCGCTCGGCCACTATGCCGCCGATATTTCCGATCCCTATCACACCGAGCGTTTTGTTGAACACTTCCGTGCCGATGAATTTGCTTTTTTCCCAGCGGCCCGCCTTCATCGATGCGTCGGCCTGCGGGATTTTGCGCGCGAGCGCCATCAGCAGCGAGATCGCGTGCTCGGCCGCGGCTATCGCGTTTTCCTGCGGCGTGTTCATCACGACGATGCCATGCAGCGTAGCCGTCTCGATGTCGATGTTGTCCACGCCGATGCCGGCCCTGCCGATGACCTTGAGGTTTTCCGCGGCCTCGATCACGTCGGCGGTTACTCTGGTCGAGCTGCGAACGATGAGCGCGTCGAACGGCGGTATGGCCGCCTTGAGTTCGTCGGGCGACATTCCGATCCGGGCGGTGACCTCGAGCCGTTCGTGTCGTTCGAACACCTCGAGGCCGGCCGTCGAAAGCTTATCTGCAACGAGTATCTTCGGCATTGGATCGTCCTGCGCCTCGGGTCGCGCGGTCAGCTCTTTCCTTCGAGCTTGCTGATGCTTCTTTGTTCCAGCTTGGCCGTGTATGTGGACCACGCGCTGGGCTCGCCCGGCTTCCTGCGCCACATGCGGAACTTGCACGTGGGCGCGCCTGTCGGCATTATCTGCTCGAACGTTATGTTGAATTCGCCTATGCCGAGCGTTTCGGCAACGTAGTCGATTATCCCCTGCACGAAGTAGCGCTGCACGCGGCAGTCGAACGGCTTGTATGCGTCCTGAAGCGGACACCAGAGTATGTCGAAGCCGCATTCGTTTTCGTTCACGAGCCACGGGTCCTCGATCGACGCCCACAGGATCGTGTTCCCGTACGTCGCGACGAGGCTCATGATCTCGGCAGGCGAGAGGTCGGGCGGTATCTCGGCGCCCTCGAGCATCTGGCGGGCCGCGTCGCGGCCGACCTTGCCCATGGCCTCGCCGACGACCTTTTGCCCCTCGACACCGAATTTCTCCTCGACGTCCTTGAGTATCTGCAAGACGCCGAGCGACATCATCTGGCCCCACTGAAACAGGACCGCCGGATCGAAGTCGGGCTTCGAGAGCACGTCCTTTCGCAGCCTCTCGACCGCCGTCTTGTATGCAACGCCGAACTTGGCGCGCTTCCAGTTTTCTTCGGTCCTGGACATCATTTACTCCTCCGGTTTGATATCGACTATTTCAGGCCCGCATCGGCGAGGGTGCGCGTGACGAGTTCCTTTTGCTCGGCGGTCAGCGGCGGCAGCGGGCCCTTGACCTCGGTCGTGATCGGGCGTCCAAGCTGCCTCAAGGATTCCTTGATGATCGCATGCGGGCAGGAAGACGCCGTCATCAAGGGAATGAACTTGAAGATATAGGACTGCAGCTCGTTCGTTTTGTCGGCGTCGCCGCTCTTTATCGCCTGGTAGAACTCGACCGTCTTTTTGGGCGCCAGGTTCGCGAGAACGCCGATCGAGCCGCACCCGCCGCGCTCCATGACCGAGGCCATGTTAAGCGCGGTGCCGGAGAAAACGGCGAACGGTTTTCTGTCCTTCATGATATCCGCCAGTTCGGCCACTTCGTCGACGTCGAGAATGGTCTCCTTGACTCCGATGACCTGTTCGAGCTCGGCGATCTCGGCAATCTCGGCGGGTGAGAGCTTCAGGCCGGTCGCGTCGGGGAAATTGTAGTACAGGATCGGGAAGTCGGTCTCGTTTGCGACGCGCTCGAAGTGCCTTTTTACGTCTGCGAAATCGAGCTTGTAGAAGATGGGCAGGCAGACCATGGCGGCGTTTGCGCCTGCGTCGCGCGCGTGCCTGGTGAGATCGACGGTAGGATCGGTCCCCATGCAGCCTGTGCCGGCAACGACTTCCGCGCGCCCGCCCGCGTGGTCGGCTACGATCTCGATGAGCCGCTTTTTTTCGGCATCGCTCAGGTAGGGATTCTCGCCATTGCTGCCGAGCACCACGAGACCCTGCACCCCTTGGCCGATGAAGTGGTCGGTCATATCGCGCATGGCGTTCTCGTCGATGATTCCGTCC
>CBDUSG010000468.1:0-3561 GCA_965369575.1 uncultured bacterium
GTTGCCCGACGTGACGAGCGCGTCACCCTCTTTCACGTCTGCGGTAGATTCCACGTACTTGAGCAGACACCCGCCGGCCCCGTCGCCCTGCACCACGCCGCGGGCCCGGCTTCGCTGCGCCACGACGCTGACCCTTGAATTGGGGTCCACGAGCAGCAGCACCTTGCTCGAGTAGCGGTAGACCTCGGTCACGTAGCCGGCCAGTCCCGACGAAGAGACGGCCGGAGAGAACTTGGTGACACCGTCGGATGAGCCCTTGTCGATGAGCACCGTGTTGAACCACGCCGTCGGGTTGGCCCCGATGACGCGCGCGATCGTCCTCGGGCCCTCGATGCGCTCGCTGAACTCGACGAGTTCGTGGAGCCGTCGTTCGCGCAGCATCTGTTCGCGCAGGCCGGCGACCTCCTGCTCCAACTCGCCCACCCGGTTTTTGAGAGCGACGTTCTGCGCGCGCGTCCTGAAAAAGTCCGGAACGATCGAGAGCACGTTTTTGGCGCCGTCGTTGGCGCTTTCCGAAGTTTTTTGAATGGGATAAGTGAGCCCATGCGCCAACTGGCCGCCCGCCTGCTTTATCCATTCTCTGTGCAGGCTGTCGACCATGAAAAGACACGAGAGTCCGAGGAGAGCCAGGAGGATAATGGGCCGTCTATATTTCCAAAAGAAGTCAGGCAGGTACAAAAGCGGGACACCTCTTCAGCCGGCGTTTCCGGCCTGATACCTTCAACCCACGCGCATGCCGTCGAGGTATTTACCGGCGCCCAGCACAACCGCTGTTAGGGGGTCATCGGCCGATCTGACAGGCAGTTGCGTCTCCTCGGCGAGCAATTTGTCCAGGCCGCGAAGCAGTGAGCCGCCGCCTGCGAGCACCATGCCTCTGTCTACGATATCCGCCGAAAGCTCAGGCGGAGTCCGCTCGAGAGTCGTTTTCACGGATTCGAGAATTGTCGAAATGGGTTCGGCCAGGGCCTCTCTGATCTCCTCGGAAGTAATAGTAATCGGTTTGGGCAGGCCGGCCACCATGTCCCGGCCCTTGACCGTCATGTGAGTCTCCTCGTCGAGCGGAAACGCCGATCCCAGTTCAATCTTTATCTCTTCGGCCGTCCTTTCGCCGATCATCAGATTATACGTTCTTTTCAGGTGCTGGATTATCGCCTGATCCATCTCGTCGCCCGCGATGCGGACGGTCTTGCTGAACACTATGCCACCCATCGAGATGACGGCCACCTCGGTCGTGCCGCCGCCTATGTCCACTATCATGTTCCCTATCGGCTCATGGACGGGAAGCCCCGCGCCGATGGCGGCGGCCATCGGCTCCTCGATCAGCGCCACGCTTCGCGCTCCCGCCTGATGGGCCGAGTCCTCGACCGCCCTTTTCTCGACCTCGGTAATGCCCGAGGGAACCGCAATTACCATGCGCGGGCGTACCAGGGATTTCCGATTGTGCACTTTCTGAATGAAGTAGCGGAGCATCTGTTCCGTCACCTCGAAATCGGCGATCACGCCGTCTTTCATCGGGCGGATCGCCACGATGTCGCCGGGAGTGCGACCGATCATCTGTTTGGCCTCGCTTCCGACCGCCAGCGCCCGGGTTTGGCCCCGCTTTATCGCGACCACCGATGGCTCGCGGAGGACTATCCCCTGCCCCTTCACGTACACCAGCGTGTTCGCCGTGCCGAGGTCGATGCCCATATCATTGGAGAACAGACCGGCAATGGAATCGAAAATCATGGCCCTTCCCTTTTAGGTTCCGCCATTCCGGGGTTCCAATCTCATCATATGCCGGATGCTTATCCGGCCGTCGTGCTGATTCTACCACTTGAGCCTCGAAATGTCCACAATTTATCTCGATGCACTTTTTCCGCATTCCCTCAGGCGCAAGGCGTCCGACGTTGTCACAGGCAGGACGTTCTGATATAATTTCCGCAAATTTGCTTTCAAAACCCCGACATCTGCGCCCTTTTACACGCGAGAGCCGGTCTTCACAATGTACCCGAAAACCAACGAAAATAATGGCGCTCCGACCGCCCCGCAGTTCCACGTGATTCAGAGGGCGGATTCCACGCCGGTCACCGTCTGCCGACAGCCGCTGCCCGCGAATCTGACACCGAGGAGCATCCTTGCCGCGCTCGAGGGCGCCACGCGCCTGTTCCTGCTGGAAAGCGCCGACGGCCCTCTCAAAACCGCCCGATATTCCATTATCGGATGCGACCCGTTCATCCGGTTCACGGCCAGGCGCTCGCAATGCGAGGTCGTCGAGCGCGGAGACCGGTATCGGGAAGAGGCCGACCCTATAAAATTTCTGCGCGAGCTTCTGGCTCCGTACAGGGTTCCGCGGCAGTCTCATCTTCCGACCTTTTACGGCGGCGCCGTCGGCCTTTTCTCCTATGACATGAAGAACTATTTCGAGAAGCTGCCCGAGACGACGCAAGACGACCTGCAGACGCCCGATTGCTGCATTGCGTTCGTCGATACCGTGATCGTCTTCGACCGCGCCAAGAACACATCTGAGATTATCGCGAGCGAGTTCCACTCGATAAACCTAGCCGAATCACGCGCCAAGGCTCGCGCCAAGGCCGAGGGTCTGCTGGCGAAGCTCAATGCGGGTCTGTCACGGTCCGCAGCCGATGGACAAATGCGATTCGGGAAAATGACTTCGACGCACACACCTGAGCAGTACGCGGCCATGCTCGAGCGCGCGAAGGAATATATAGCGGCGGGCGACATATTTCAGGCCAATCTCTCGCAGAGGCTCTGCTTCCCCTTCGAGGGAAGCTCCGTCGAGCTTTACGGGCGGCTGTCGGCGATCAACCCATCGCCGTTTGCGTTCTATTTCGATTTCGGAGATTTCCAGCTCGTAAGCTGCTCGCCCGAGAGGCTTGTCCGCCTCGATGGCGACTTCGTCGAAACCCGTCCCATTGCCGGCACGCATCCCCGCGGGCGCGACCCGGTCGAGGACGAGAAGATGCGCAGCGGGCTGATACTTCACCCGAAGGAGCGCGCCGAACACATCATGATCGTCGACATGGCCCGCAACGACATCGGCCGCGTCTGTGTCTGCGGCTCGGTCAGGCCGGATGAACTCATGGTCGTCGAACAGTATTCGCACGTGTTCCACATAGTCTCGAACGTGGTCGGCACGCTCTGTCGGGGGCGCGACGCCTTCGACCTGCTCGCCGCCACCTTCCCCGGCGCAAGCATAACGGGCGTGCCGAAGATACGCTGCATGGAGATCATCGACGAGCTCGAACCGGTGCGCCGCGGACCATATACCGGGTCGCTCGGATGGATCTCTTATGCCGGCGACATGGACCTGAACATCATAATCCGCACGTTTGTCCTGAAGGACGGGCACGCATACATACAGGTCGGTGGAGGCGTGGTGGCGGATTCGGAGCCGGAACGGGAGTACCGCGAAACTTTGAGCAAGGCGCAGGCGCTGATCGAGGCGCTGGGGACCGGCGAAAAAATGTAGATGTTCTATAAACGCGCTCTTATCAGCGCCGGGATCAAGCGGGCATGGAAAAACTCGTATACCTGAACGGGGAATTCGTTCCCGAGTCG
>CBDUSG010000469.1:0-3555 GCA_965369575.1 uncultured bacterium
GCCGCCACGTCCGGGGCGCTATAATTACGGAGCCGACTGTCTGTAAGTCTAGGTTTAAGTGTACGAGATGATGGTGATTCTTGAGACCCCGCGGCTCCTTTTGCGCACTTGGACGCTCGATGATGCTGCGGATGCTTTCGAAATCTGGGGCAACCCCGAAGTGATGCGTTTCGTCGGTCAGCCGATCCCGAATCGAATCGGCCAGAGAGTCGTCCTTGCGGCCCCGGGCTTCGGCCCGGAGCGTAATGAGGAGGTCCAGAAGTCTTTCGGTCAGGCCCGAATCGGTCCCCTCGGCGCCTTGCTGGAACAGTCCCAGCACCGCGCCCAGCCTCCGGACGTCCGCGACCAGCAGGCGCAGCTCGTCCGCGACGCATTTCCATCCTTCGGGCCCGTCGAGGATCTTATTCAGGCTTCTCACGGTCTCGAAAAAGGCGGCCATCGCCTTGGGCGTGTTGAAGTCGTCGTCCATGGCGTCTTCGAATTCGCTCACCAGGCTCGCTCGCAGTTCTTCGAGCGAAACCTTGCCCGATTCCGAACCGCCGGGCCTTTTTTCGAGTAACCGGATGTGGCGCTCGGCTTTGTCCAAGGCGGTATATACCCTTTGCAGAGCGGAATCGGATTCTTCAAACGAATTTTCGTTGTAATCGATCGGCTTGCGGTACTGGGCGGAAAGCAGGAAGTGACGAACGACCTCGGGCGTGTTGTCCTTAAGGATTTCACGGACGAGCGTGATGTTGCCGAGCGACTTCGACATCTTCGTGCCGCCGATGTTGAGATAACCGTTGTGCAGCCACACTTTGGCGAAGCCCTTGCCCGTGGCCGCACGGCTTTGCGCTATCTCATTCTCGTGATGAGGGAAGACGAGGTCGTGCCCTCCGCAATGGATATCGAATTCGTCCCCGAGGTATTTACTCGACATGACCGAACACTCGATATGCCATCCCGGCCGGCCCTTGCCCCAAGGGCTGTCCCAGCTCGGCTCGTCGGGCTTGGCCGATTTCCATAGCGCGAAATCGAGCGGGTGATGCAGGCGCGGATCGACCTCGATGCGGACGCCTTCCATCAGCTCCTCGATGTTCTGGTGCGAGAGCCGTCCGTAGCCCTCGAATTTCGATATGTCGTAGAAAACGTCCCCGTCTATCTCGTAGGCGTACCCCTTCTCGAGGAGGGTCTCGACTAGTTCGAGCATCTCCGGGATAAGTTCGGTCGCCTTGGGATGATGGTCGGCCCGATCTATGCCCAACGCGTCGGCGTCTTCGAAATAGCAGCGGGTGTATCTTTCACCGATTTCCTGGGCCGAGACGCCTTCTTCATTGGCCTTTTTTATGATCTTGTCTTCGACGTCCGTGATGTTCTGAACGTATGTTACATCGAGGCCCTTGTATTGCAGGTAGCGGCGGATGACGTCGAAGATCACGAAGGCGCGGGCGTTGCCGATATGGATATAGTTGTAGACGGTCGGTCCGCACGTGTATATCCCGACCTTTCCCGGTTCGATGGGATCGAGCGGCTCTTTCTTGCGGGTCAGGGTATTGTAGACCAGCACCGGCATGACGGCCTCCGCGGCAAAGCTGTTTCGGTAGAGAAGGAAACGGCGACGGTATTATTATATCACCCGAGCAAGCCCGCGGGCCAACTCCGGGTCGATTGCGCCTTGCCGGAACGGCCTCGCACCCGCCCGAATGATCTGCGGGCACGCATGATGCGGCTCCGCCTCCGCTCGATGATCTGCCGCCCGAAACCATCCGGACGGCAGAAACGGATGCGGAAAGATTACTTTATCTCGACGGTCGCGCCGACTTCCTCGAGCTTCGCCTTCATCTTGTCGGCCTCTTCCTTGTCGACGCCTTCCCTGATCGGTCCGGGCGCGCCGTCGACGACGGCCTTGGCTTCTTTGAGGCCCAGGCCCGTGAGGGCGCGGACTTCCTTGATGACCTTGATCTTCTCCGAGCCGAATTCCTTGAGGATAACATCGAACTCGGTCTGCTCCTCCTCTTCGGCCGCTGCTCCGGCCGCCGGAGCGGCTCCCGCTGCGGCAACCATCATAGGCGCTGCCGCGCTGACTCCGAACTTGTCCTCGAGTTTTTTGACGAGTTCGGAGAGCTCCAAAACGGTCATCTCCTCGATAGCGCCCATAATGTCGTCCAAGCCAAGCTTTGCCATTTTCCCTTATTCCTCCTTGTGTTTTTGGGGATGCGGTCTATGCCGCTTCCTTTTTCTTGCGCAAATCTTCAAGCGCGTATACCAGGTTGCGGATCGGGCCCGCAAGTACGTTAACCATTCCGGATACCGGCGCCATCAATTGCCCGAGCAGCTGCGCCACGAGAACGTCCTTCGGCGGCAGGCTCGCTATCGCCTTTACCTGCGCCTGATCTATGAGTTTTCCACTCAGGATGGCGCACTTTATCTTCATGCTGGGATTGCTCTTTATGAAGGCTGCGAGCGTTTTCGCCGGCGACACCGGGTCATCGGAAAATACGTAGCCCGTGGGCCCGTTCATGTATTCGTGCAGCGGCTCAAGACCGCTTTTGGTCGCGGCCAGACGGGCCAGCGTGTTCTTGTAGATGCGGTATTCGACCGACGCCTTCCTGAACTCGTCCCGCAGCTGTGTCGCGGCCTGAACATTTATGCCGGTGTAATCCGCAAGGATCGTTACTTCGCTCTGTGAAAGCTTTTCCGACAGTTCCTCGACCAGCTTCTCTTTTTCCGGTCTTGGCATATCCTCACTCCTTCGATCCGATTGGCGACCGCGAACGCACGCGCCGCGATCCCTTGCTTATACAAAAAAACCTCCGCCGCATTCTGCGACAGAGGATCTTACGCTATCGAAGTTCTCGTCTCTCTTCGTGCGTCTCGGAAGGCGAATTTTAAGCCCCTTTTTAAGGGGCGCCCTCTGTCTCAGACGGATGGACCTCGAAGGGTCCGCAGGCTTAAATGGTAGCAGAATTATTCGATTTTGTCAAGCTTTTCGGATTCGGCGTCTATCGAGCGCGGATATGGAGGCACCACTACGCCGCCGGAGACGACAAGCTTGAGGCCGTCTTCGGTCGTCATGTCCAGGTGTATGATCTGTTCCTTCGGCACGAAAATCAGCATGCCCGACGTCGGGTTAGGCGTCGTGGGAACGAACACGCAGACAACCTCGCGGGCCGTTTTATTTTGCACTTCGCCCTCGCCCTCTGCGGTCAAGAAACCGAGGCTGTATATGCCTTTGCGCGGATACTCGATGAGCACGACCTTCTGGAATATGGAGCGGTTCGAGCCCAAAAACGCCGTGCTGATCTGTTGGACCGCCTTGTAGATTTTGTTGGCGAGTGGAATGCGTGTCATTATTCGTTCGCCGAATGAAATCATGCGCCTGCCGATGATATTGGTCGCAAATATGCCGACTAATATGATTACTGCGAAGAAGATGATAAAGCCTACGCCGGGCATGTCGGCGAAAGCCTCACCGAGCAGAGCCTTGGCGCTTCGGTCGATGAACGCGAACAGGTTCCACAGCACCCACGCGGTGATCACGGCGGGCGCGATCACGACGATGCCGGTGATCAAGTA
>CBDUSG010000470.1:0-3555 GCA_965369575.1 uncultured bacterium
GAAACCTGAAAGCCGCTTTTCGGCGGAGAGGGAGGGATTCGAACCCCCGAGGCGGGTATCAGCCACCTAACCGCTTTCGAGGCGGTCGCTTTCAGCCGGACTCAGCCACCTCTCCATTTGAATGACGGCGCGGCGCGCGCCTTATCCGTCACATTATAGCATCTTTTCCCGGAGTTTCAACCTCGGGCAATATGGCGGAAGAGCTAAGCGGTATGCAAGGCGTTATCTTGGAGGCTGTGCGTCGGAGCACAGGCCGGATCAGGCTGGAATAAACGTCGGGTGGGACGGCAACCGTAAAACGAAACCTCGCCGATCAGCCGGATCGGTCCGCCGGATCGATCAGCTGGATCGGCGTGGGCGGATATGTCATGCCGCCGGCGTGTCCGCCTCTCGGTCTCTTCTGGCCCCTGCCAGCAGCTCTTTGGCCTTTTTGATCTCTGATTCTTCCATTCGCTCGCGAAGTATCTCTTCGTATAACAGCGGATGATGCTCCTTCAGATTTTTCTTTGAAATCTTTCCGTTGATCCAGACCCTGCTCATGGGAAAGACTTCGGGGTTGAGGTGGACGTTGTACATGTGCCATATGATTATGGCGAGGAACGCGAGGATGGCCTCGAATCCGTGGACAATACGGACAATGTCGAGAATCCAGATCGGGAACAACGCGATGGCGGCCTCCTGGAACCAGAGCATCAGCCCGGTGAGCGCCATGACGAATACGCCGTAGGCCAGGGCCCAATATTCGAATTTTTCGATGAAATTGAATTTGCCGAACTTGGGCTTGTCTTTGCGGACACCCAGGTTATATAGAAATAGTCCGATTGCGTCCCCGGCGTCCTTGGGGGTCGGGATTATCCGATGAAAATCGCTGTTGCCGTGCGGCGAAACGATGATGTAGACGATCTGGAAGATTCCCACGCCCATCAGCATCACGCCGGCGATGCGGTGTATAATACCGCGCAACCAGAAGCTTGACGGGAAGAAGAAGAACTTTTCGAGCAGCGGCGTGTTCGGAAACACGAGCGGAATCCCGGTCAGCACCAGAGTGAAAAAGCTGGTGAACAGCACGACATGCTGGATGCGTTCGGCCAAGGTCAGGCGAACGAATTCCTCATCGTCCGGGATGAGATCGCTTTCGTCGACTGAATCGAGCGAAAGCAAGTCTCTTTCTTCAAGCCCGACCGGCTGTCCCGGGTCGCCTTTTGTCTTCACTTTATTTTTTCTCCTGGTGTCGTGTCAATGCGTCTCTTTCGCTCTTCTTCGCCTGGCAGAAAGGTCGACGACAATAAACACGAGGAATCCTAAGACGGATGCTCCGATGAAAATGGTGTAGAACTTCTCGACCAAATGCGCGCCCATGCTGCTCTCGCGCGCGGTGCCCACGTGAATCTTGCCGATGGCAAAATTTCTGCCCGCCTGCGGATGGCATTTTCCGCACGTGGCGGGAATATTGTCGGTATGGATCGCCGATTTGGGATCGCTTGCCCCGCGAATGTCGTGGTAACCGTGACAGCTCGCACAGTTGGCCACCCTTACGTCTCCGAGTCTGGAACCGATTCCGTGGTACGTCCCAAGGTATGTTTTTAGCCGCCGGGCAGCGAATCCGTAACGCTTGCTGAGTGTTTCGTCCTCATGGCAGTTTGAGCAGATCTCTGAGATATGAGTCGAATACACGGTCGAATCCGGGCTCGTGTGCGATCTGATAGTGTGCTCGCCGTGACAATCCGTGCAAATGGGGACGTCCTGGTTTCCTTCGAGGTAGTCCTGTCCATGCACGCTCTCGAGATATGTCTGAAAGATGCCCTGGTGGCACTTGGCGCACGTCCTCGGCAGGTTGAGCCGGTTTGTTATAGACGCGGGATTGTCAGCAGGCTCGATCGTGTGTGACCCGTGGCAGTCGTTGCATGCGGCAGATACAACGAGCCCTTTCTCTTTGAGAGCTTTCATATGGACGCTGCTCTCGTAGGCCTTGATTTTTTCCACCGGCGCCATATCGTCGTGTTCGGCGACTATCCCGGTGTCGGTGTGACACTTTATGCAGACTTCGGCGAGGTTCAGTGGATAAGCGGACGACTCGGGGTCCTCCGGCCGTTTGATATTGTGTTTCCCGTGGCAGGTCGAACAGAAGGGGACCGATGGGTCACCGGCCGCAAAGGCCCTGCCGTGGATGCTTGACTCGTAGTCCTCTGACTCCGTGTCGTGGCACATCGAGCATTCGACCCGCTCCAGCGGCGCGTCGTGCGGGAAATCCTCGACGCCTTCGAGTTCGTAGTGACAATCCGCGCACTCGATTCCGTTTTCGCCGTGGATCGAACTTTCGTAGATCTCCGGCTCCACATCGAGAGACACACCGCGATCGCTTGTGAGCATAGGGTCGTCGTGGCATGAAAGGCAATCTTCGGTGGAGGGGTAAGCCGACGGCGGCGCGGACAAAACAATGCAGCAAGCGAGACATACGAGAACGTATATCCTCATGACACTCCTCGGTTATCCAGCCGATCTTTCCGGCCGGTTCGGGAGCCGCCCGCCTTCTCTTGATACTACAGCGAATATTCCTCGAGGGGCGCGGCCGGAATGCTGCCGGGGTGAATGGCCGATCCCTGGGACGCAAGAAATCGAGAATATGCAAGCGCATCTATTGTGTGTGCAACTTCAATGCCAGCCTCACATGAATCCGTGCGACTGGAAACTTTCTCCGAGTTTGTGTTCGGCAAGCATTGGATTTTTCAGGGGTCCTGGTCCGGCATCTCGCGCGATCAGCCGGTTCCCCGGGAGAGGCTTTCCCGTGGGGAAAAGCGTTAGATGACCCAATCGCATGGTGATATCACCCAAATTCCGCGGCACGCATGAGCGGTCATGGCGAGGGGCAAGGCCCCAGGCAAAATATCCGGCCATGTGCCCGCGCGTCGATGGACCTGATCAGAGCGCATCAGTCGAGGGATATAAGCTCTGCTTTCCGGCGCCGATGGGCTTCGATTCTGTTGGTGACATTGGGCTGGGTTAACATTTGTAATCCTCTTGCTACGAAAGAATTATCAAAAATAACATGGTCGAGGCGCGACCGGCATTGTCCGCTCCATTTAACTCCCCCAAAGTCCGTGAGGACCATCGATGATTAGGTCCGATGCGGGTGCAGGATCCTTCAGGTTCAGGCGGAGGCCGAGGCGGGGCAAATCAAGGCTGTTTTTGTCGGGCTATTGGCAAGAAATATGCACGCATAAAATTCGGATATGTGCGAAGCGGCGCGGACATCTCTCGCAGGCGCCATTTTCGGATGTATTTTATCGGTTTGTAATTTTCCCGCACCCTGAACCCGGGGAAGCCGATAGTGTCGAGAATTTCCGACTGGAACACGATTGCAGTAAGGCGCCGGATTTTATGAGGAATGAGGAGACATTGCCCGGCGGTGGAGAAGATCGCCGCTGGTTTCAAAGGTTTGTCTGTTCCAGGCTTGCCTGCTCCGGCATGGTAAAGCTGGAATCGAACCCTCCCGCCCCGGACAACGGCCAGATGCGCAGCTCGCTCCTCTCGAACATCAGCGCATACGGCATCAGC
>CBDUSG010000471.1:0-3551 GCA_965369575.1 uncultured bacterium
GCAGATCGAGATGGTCATAATGGCCGTGGGAGACCAATATCAAGTCTACCGGCGGCAGATCCTTTGCCTTTATCGGAATTTTATTCTTGCGCCAGACGGAGAAGAGAATGTGTCTGCCCAGGTGCGGATCCGTCAGGATGTTCAACCCGTTCATGGAGATAAGCGACGCGGCGTGACCGAGGAACGTGACGCGGCAGCGCTCGTTTTCTTTTTCAGCCTTTTTCATGTGAGATTTCGCCCCGTGGAACAGTTTCGAGGCCGCGCGTCACGCGGCCCAAGACAAGACAATGTATCAATGTATCGACAAATCGGGCAACATCGGATCGGTCGCCGTTTCGGGCATTCACAATCGGGGAATTGGCATAAAGAAGGGGAAAAGAGGCAAACCGTGGTCGAATCGCGGCGGGAATCCGCTGTCCGGCGCACTCGACTCCGGACCTACCGAACGTCAAACCTCCATTATTTCTTCTTCTTTCGCCTTCAGGAGGTCGTCGATCTTCTTCACGTATCCGTCGGTAACCTTTTGCACCTCGTCGCGAATGCCGTGGCTTTCGTCTTCGGGCACGTCTCCGCCTTTTTCGGCCTCTTTCACCTGATCGTTGGCTTCGCGCCGGATGCTCCGCAGGGATACACGGGAGTCCTCCGCGAGGCGCTTGATGACTTTCACGAGGTCTTTGCGCCGGTCTTCGGTAAGCTCCGGAATCGGGATTCTGATCACTTTTCCGTCGTTGTTAGGCGTCAGACCGAGGTCGGACTTGAGGAGCGCCTTTTCGATGCTGCCAAGCCCGCCCTTGTCGTAAGGCGTCACGAGCAGCAGCTTCGCGTCTGGGACGGAGATGTTCGCTAACTGGTTCAGGGCGACTGTTGATCCGTAATAGTCCACGTTTATGCCGTCCAGCAGCGCGGTCGAGGCCCGGCCCGTCCTGATGGAAGAGAATTCGCGCCGGATGTGCTCTATGGTTTTATCCATTTTTTGCCTTACGCTGGCGAGAACTTCTTTTCGCATTTGGCTCATTCCCCCTTTATCACGGTTCCCACGCTTTGTCCCGTAAGCGCCTTTCGAATATTGCCGGGCTTGTTGAAATTGAAGACGATGATCGGAAGTCCGTTGTCCATGCACATGGTGATGGCCGAGTTGTCCATGACCTTGAGTCCGAGTTTGAGCACGTCGAGGTAGGCGAGAGTCGAAAATTTGCGGGCGCGTTTGTCTGAGAGTGGATCGGCGCTGTAGACTCCGTCGACTTTGGTCGCTTTGAGTATGACTTCGGCGCCTATCTCGATGGCGCGGAGCGCGGCCGCGGTGTCGGTCGAGAAGTGTGGGTTGCCGGTGCCGGCCGCGAATATGACTACGCGCCCTTTTTCGAGATGCCTGATCGCCCTGCGGCGTATATACGGCTCAGCCAGCTCCTTTATCTCTATGGCCGAAACCACGCGTGTAGCGATCCCCGCCTTCTCCAGCCCGTCCTGGAGCGCGAGCGCGTTGAGCACGGTTGCAAGCATTCCCATGTAGTCTGCCGTCGAGCGATCTATTCCCCGGGCGGCCGCCTGAATGCCCCTGAAAATGTTGCCGCCACCTATGACGATCGCGACCTCCAGCGACAGGTCGTCCAGCGTTTCTTTTATCTGGCGCGAGACGGCAACGACGGCCTTAGGGTCTATACCGTAGTCCTGATCGCCCTGTATGGCCTCGCCGCTGAGCTTGAGCAGCACCCTTTTGTAGGCCGCCTTTTTCCGACGTTTCGCCATGATTTCCTCAGGTATCTTCGCCGAGCTGGAACCGAACGAACCTCTTTACGACTATGTTTTCTCCGAGTTCCGCAACCTTGGAACTAACGTAATCCTTGATCGTCAGGTTGCGGTCGCGGATGAATTCCTGTTCGAGCAGGCATGCCCTGGCGTAGAAGCTCTCGAGCTTGCCCGAGACGATCTTATCGATGATGTTGTCGGGTTTGCCCGTTTGGCGCGCCTGTGTCTCGCAAATCTGTCTTTCTCGTTCCAGAACTTCCGTTTCTACGTCCTCGCGACCGACGCATAGGGGACTTTCCGCACACACTTGCATGGCAAGGTTCTTCACCAGTTCTTTGAACTGGTCGGTGCGCGCGACGAAGTCGGTCTCGCAATTCACCTCGACGAGCACTCCGATTTTGCCGCCGGCATGGATGTACGAGCCTACGATCCCCTCGGTCGCGGCCCGGCCCGCGCGTTTGGCCGCGTCCGCCATCCCCTTTTCACGGAGGTGTTGCACCGCGGCTTCCATGTCGCCGCCTTTTTCGACGAGCGCATTTTTGCAGTCCATCATTCCCACGCCGGTCTTCTGGCGGAGTTCCTTTACCATTTGGGCCGTAATCGTCATCAAATCGTCTCCATTCTTTCAACAGCAAAATGGGTTATTGCCTATAAAACCGCATAGCCCGGCCCCGTAAACACCGGGGGGGACGGGCCTCGGACCGGGCAGCGCGGAGGCCGAGGAGACTCATTGCTCGCCCGATTCATCCTAGGCGCCTTCAGGGACGGGCGCGGCCTCTTTGTTTTCGGACGCTGCGCCCAGCTCCGTGCCCGGCACCTCGCGGCCTTCCAGTGTGCGAGCCTGGCCGTCGAGCACGGCGTCCGCAATAATGGTCGTGAACAGCTTTATCGCGCGAATCGCGTCGTCGTTGCCCGGAATCGGATAGTCAACATCGTCGGGGTCGCAGTTGGTGTCGACTATGCCGACCGACGGAATCGCCAGTTTCTTTGCCTCGGCGACCGCTATGCCTTCCTTCTTTGTGTCGATAATAAAGATGACGCCCGGCAGCTCGGCCATGTCTTTTATCCCCGAAAGGTTCTTGGCGAGCTTGACCTTTTCCTTCAGCAGCGAATTTATTTCCTTCTTTATCAGCTCGCCGAAGTCGCCGTCTTCCTCCATCTTCTCGATTCTCTTGAGGCGTCGGACGCTTTTCCTGATCGTTTCAAAGTTTGTGAGCGTGCCTCCGAGCCACCGGTTGGTGACATAAAACATGCCACAGCGCTGCGCCTGCTCGCGCACTACTTCCTGCGCCTGTCTCTTGGTACCCACGAAGAGCACTTTTTCGCCCGCCTCTACGGCTTCGCGAACGAAATGATAGACCAAGTTTACCTGCACGACGGTCTTTTGCAGGTCTATGATGTACACGCCTTTACGCGCGCCGAAAATGAATTTCTTCATCTTCGGGTTCCACCGGCGAGACTGATGCCCGAAGTGGACACCCGACTCCAACAACTGCTTCATCGTTACGATAGCCATTGAAAAACCTCCTGAAAAAGTGGTTTTACCTCGGTCGTCGCGCCCGCGGGCAACCGGTTTGATGCGCCCGGCACCGGCCCGAAGGTTTGTTCGGCAAAGAACTGCGAGACCTGCGAATTTATGCGAGCATTTAATATACCAGAAATGCCCCGCGATGGCAACCCCGCCCGGATCGGCGACGGCGCCGTGAATCGCTCGTTTCGACGGACCGCAATGCGTTGTCCGGAGACGCCAGAGACATGGATCGCGGCCCGGAAACCATTAACGCCAAAGCCTTTGCGCGGCCGGG